>CAYMKD010000016.1:0-15692 GCA_964390435.1 uncultured Pseudobdellovibrionaceae bacterium
TATCAACTACAAAAGATAAAGTAACTGGCCTTGATGCTGGAGCTGACGATTATTTAACAAAGCCCTACTCATTTGAAGAACTCTTGGCTAGAGTGCGCGCCCTATTGAGGCGTCATGTGCAAATGGCAAATCCAATTTTAACATTTGCAGATCTCGAATTGGATCTTATGAATCGTCATGCAAAAAGAGATAATCAAATCATCTCCTTAACCAGTAAAGAGTTTTCACTTCTTGAGTATTTTATGCGTAACCCCAACAAACCCTTAAGTCGTTCAGAGATTGCGAGCCAAGTTTGGGATATTCACTTTGATTCTGAAAGCAATGTAATTGATGTCTACATTAATATGCTTCGCAAAAAAATTGACCAACCTTTTGGACAAAAACTCATTCATACACTTGTGGGCACCGGGTATGTTCTTAAAAAAAATACTCAATAAGCTTGTTTCTATTCGTGTTCGCTTGACAATGCTTTTTGTTCTGCTGTTTGGAACAACTATTATTGCATTTAGCACCATATTTTATAATGTTTTTATGGAGTCCCACCAAAGAGAATTTGATACAGCTCTTTACAATTATGCTGTGGATGTTCTTGAGTCCATAACTCTAAACTCTTCTGGCGATTTGTCTATGTCCTCTTCAGTTGATTTTGATCAAGGCAAAGTCTTTCCATTTCCAATGGGAACAGCCCTTATGCAGATTCGCACAATACAAGGAAAAGTTCTTACTCAGTATGGAGCATTTGGTGACTTTCATCCTCCATTTAAAGAAGACTTTATTCTACTAGCCCATGGACAAGATGCGGCTTTTCGCACAATTAAAAATTTTTCTGAAAGTAGGCCCATGGATGAAGCCAGCACCTATCGCTTAATCTCATTCCCCATTGATAACTCTCCTATACCAAAGCTCATTTTACAAATTGCTGTTCCACTCAACTCAGTTAGACGACAAGCACAGAATTTAAAAATTTTTTTTCTCACCACCGTTCCCGCAATCTTATTAATTGCTACAATACTAGGTTACTATTTTTCAAAAAGAGCTTTGCAACCAATTAGTGAAATAATTGACAAGGCCAGTGACATTAAACCCAATCAACTCTCTAACCGACTCCCTGTACCTAAGGTTAAAGATGAGATCAGACAGCTTGCTGAAACTTTAAATGAAATGCTTGAGAGGATGGAATTATCTTTCCGATCGCAAGAAAGGTTTATTGCTGATGCTTCTCATCAACTTTTAACTCCGCTTGCTACTTTACGTGTAGAGTTAGATGTTTTATCTCAAAAAAACCCTGATGAGGTTAAAGCTTTTCTCGAGAGTGCTTCGCAAGAAATTGATCGCTTGAGCCGCATTGTCCAAGATATGCTTTTACTTGCACAAATTGATGCTGGAAAATCCAATCTAACAAAACATAAGTTTTCATTAGAAGAGATTATTTTTTCAGAACTTAGTAAACTAGAAAAAATAGCCGCCAAAAAGAATGTTAAAATGCGTTTTAATATTTTAGACTCTGAGCTTAATGAGCCTCATTATATTTTGGCAGATAACGACCTTATTGGTGTACTTTTGCATAATGCAATTGAAAACGCCATTAAATACTCACCACAAAATGGACTTATTTCGATTGAACTAACCAGCTCACTAGAAACTTATATTTTAAGCATTAAAGATAGTGGTCCCGGCATCCCTGAAGAACAACTTCCACTTGTGTTTAAGAGATTTTATCGAGCTCCACTTACTAGTCGTCAAGCAAAAGGCTTTGGCTTAGGACTTGCCATCGCAAAAAATATTGCTGAACTCCACGGAGCCCATCTGCAAATCAAAAATCTTTCTCCACATGGAGCTTGTTTAAGTTTTGAAATAAAAAAGTTTAGTTAGTTTGCTCGTGTTCTTCTAAGAAGTTCTACAAAATTATCTGCCTCTATTACAAAATTGCTCAGACATAACGTTTGTCACTTGCTTGCATCCGCAAGCTGCGTGCCAAGCCGAACTCGCATTTTGTAATAGAGGCAGATAATTTTGTAGAACTTCTTAGAAGAACACGAGCAAACTAAAACATATTTTCAATAGACTTAAGCCAATACATTCTAATGTCATCACTGTAAGAGCCATTAGCATTTTTAAAAGCTTTAAGGCGAATGCCCTCTTCACGGAAATCTACTTTTTTAAATAATGCAAGTGCGGGGCGATTCCCACTCATGACTCCCATTTCAAGTCTTACGATCTGCAACTGCTGATTCATCCAAAACTGAATTTGTTTTAAAAGTAAAAATCCAATTCCCAGATTTCTCCAACTTTTATCAACAGCAGTAAAAAGACTCGCTGTATGAGCAACTCTTTTCTTACTTCTTGCCGTAATGCTTACAAGTCCGACAATTTTATTTTCTGCTTCTGCTACTAAAATAAGAGAGCCAGAATTTTCAAGATGCTCTGTAATCCATTTTTTTTGAAATTCTAAGTCTTCAATCAGTTCATCCATATCAGCAACCAAGTAGTCACTTGTTTGATGAATACGTCTAAAAAAATCTTGCACCTTAGAGGCCTCCTCAGGGAGCAAGGTGCGTATTGTAACTGCTAAATTTGTCTTTGTATGAAAAACTTCACTTTTAAGCTCTGCCATTTATATATTTTGTGAATGTATGAACAAAAATGCAACACTTCGACGATTGGCCTAACGAGTCATTAACCAAAAGTGTTTTCATAGTCTAAGTTTTTTGCCATTCTTGTTGGCTGTGGAGGCACTCGGCTTATGGAAAACGAAAAAAAACAGCCAGCGTCAAAAAAAAGATCTATTTTGATCGTGTCGCTTATAATGAGTTTTTTTGTGCTGCTACTGGTTGCCGTGTGGTGGTCTGGATCACAAATCCCCACCTCTGAAGAGACCACTCTGATCCCTCGAGCAGACTTAGCTCCTAGCCTAGATTCTGACTTACCTGTGCAAATTAAAACTGAAAAACAAGCTTACCATTTTGATCCAGACTCTGTTGAAAAATTAAAAAGCTGCTTAATGGAAAACAGTTGGCCCGAGTTAAAAGACATTGTACAAAATTGGACACCTCAACTAACGCTTGATGATCTCTCTGCTGAACTTTTAAAAATATTTAAATCTTCTGAACAACACGGAACACTTATTGAAAAAATTGATATCTTAAAACCAGATGGAACGGTTCAGAGACTACAACTAGAATACAATGACAGTGAAAATAACTATATGCCTCGCATGTTCCAGGTAGATGAAGATGGTGAGCTTGCCCCAATTAACCTAGATGTTGAACTGCGAGGGCTAAGTACTGAGGATATGATAAAAAAGTTTTCTGATTCGGGACCGATCCAAGGTCTAGAGAAAAGTGTTTTTTATAACCTATCAGATACTAGGCGACTTGAACTTATAACAAGAAATAATCGCACTCTGACCATTCAACTAGAAATCAATAATAGAGTGACAGCTTGTACCCCTCAAGGTCTTGATCCCCTTGCCGATCAAATAGAGTGCCAGTGTGCCCTACAGCCAGATGAACAACTTTAATATCGCCCACTGCATTAGTCCTAAAACATATACCCTTTAAATATAGTTTTATGTATGCTGACTTTAGAGGGAGGTGCTCTGTGAGACCTATATTTACTTTTTTAGCTGTATTTTTTGTTTACCCTAACTTGTTAATTGGCCCAGTTGTTACTGTTGCTCTTATTGCTGCACTTATAAAATTAGCTGTTGGTCACTAACCTCTTTTTTATTTTTGCTCAAACCCTTTTCATTCAAGGGCACATGAAGCTACATCTATTTTGGTCTTTATTTTTTCTAGAATCTGACGAAAAGGATTAACTACCATGGGAGTCGACCAAGTTGTTTTTTCTTAAAAGTCAGTCTCGATTTTTAATTTTGTTTGAAGCCCTATTGCTTTTATCTGCTCCACCAGCTCTTGCTGCAACTGGCCTTATGCCCTACAACTGGCGCTTTCTACCTTTTGGCGTTGTCACTGGACTTATGGTCATTCGCTTGGTTAAAGATCGCTGGCGTCTTGAAAATATTGGTATTAAATTTGAAAATTGGATTGAAAGCTTCTCAGCACATTTGGCGACAACAATTGTTTCCGTAGGCAGTCTTTATGTGGTTTCATCCTTATTAAACTTAAGCGAATCAACTCGCCCTCTATCTTTAGTCATTATCGGAGTTTCTATTGCACTTTCTTTTATACAAGAACTTGTATTTAGAGTTTACCTAATCGAATCGCTCATACGACATAACTTTAGTAAAAGCTTTGTGGTTTTCTTAAGTGCATTTACCTTTGCTTTTATTCATATGTTTTTTGAATCTTATTGGCAACTCTATGTGCCATTGTGTTTTGCCTATGGTCTAATTATGGCTTGGCTCTACTTACGCTATAAGAATCTTATATTTCTAACAGCTTCTCACATCGTTCTGAATTTAATTTCAATACATCTTAATCTTGTTTAAGAAGCTCAAGCTTCACAGGTAAGCTTTCAATAGCTAATTTAGGTGATATGACAAAGTAATTTCCCGTTGCAATCATCGTATTTGAAATTTTTTGATTTTCCTCTGGATCTTCATTTGTAATCATTAAACGATCTATGTCCTGTACTGTGCTAATTTTGTAGAATGGAACATTATTTGTAATTAAATCTTCCTCTTTAATATCTACTAACAAGAGGTACATTCGATCTTCAAATTTCTTGTACAAAAATGGAATATAACCTTCGTTTTCATCAGGATTCGAATCTAAGCTAATAACAGAGGCAACCTTTTTATTTCCTATCTCACAGATATCAAGATGAAAACTAGCTGCATTCTCGCCCACTCCAACTTTTAAGTAATAGGAGTTGTCTTCTTGAAGAGTCACAAGCACTTCGGTATCAAATGCTTCTTTATCTGAATTAATTTTTTTGTATCGATTGAACTGCCCCTCTAATCCATCTATTTTTAAAAGCTCCCTACCGGTACAAAGGGAGTGGGTTGTCTCTACATCACAGGCTGTCAAAAATAAGGTTATTAACAAGAAACCTATCTTCAACAAGCACTTCACGGGTGACCTCTTTTAATTAAATTGTGTTTTAAAGAACTTAAAGCCCTTATATAAAAGTAAAACCCTTTAATAAAGAGATGTTATATAGAGTCTAAAAATTTCTTAAACTGTCTAAAGTTATGACAGTTTTTTATTTGCTCGAGAGATAATCAATGCAGCAAGAGAATTTTTTATAAGGTCCCCGGGTATAAATGGCAATAAGCCAGCAGCCAATAGACCATTTGTAGGTATAAAGTAAGATAAGACCCAAAGTCCGCAGCTAAAAATAACAAGACTCCCTAAGCTTGCAGCCATCCATGCTCTAAAAAAACTCTTAGACCAACCACGATCACTTAAAAATCCTACAAGTAGGGCCGCTAAAACCATACCTATCAAATAACCAAAAGTCGGCCCCCATGTTAAAGCAGAGCGACCTGCTGAAAAAACAGGAAATCCAATAGCTCCAATAAATAAATAAGATATTACAATTCCTAAGCCTCTAATACGGCCCCAAGCAAGAGCTACCAAAGCCACTCCAAATGTCTGACCTGTTATTGGAACTGGAGTCCATGGAAGAGCAATGCTCACCTGCGCTAAAGCACATAAAAGTCCAAGCCCTACTACAAAGCTGATCACTTCAGTGGTAAATCGAGAAGAGCTTTTACTTAAAATACCTGCGACTAAAGTTTGTGTTTGCATAAGTCTCCAAATGTTTAAACTAAAGCTCTATCTAAAATTTTCTGAGCAGTCATCTCTACTCACTATTGAAAATTCCAAATAACGCGGACTGCAATGAGTTGAGGAATACCTAAATGGCAAATGCCACTTAAGGTTTTCTAAATAGTATTAGTTGGCGAAGTATTTGCATAAGTGCATAGTATGAAGCGAGGAAGTCCCTAAATGACTACATCACAAACTCTAAAAATAATTAAAAATCATAAACTAAATTGTAACTTAACAACAGCCTATGAGCTTTTTACTAGGCGTCTTGGCCAATGGTGGCCACTAAAAAAACATTCCGTAAGTGGCGAAAAAACTGTTAATGCACAGCTTGAAGAGTTTATCGGAGGCCGCGTTTTTGAAACCACAATAGATGGCAGGATGTTTAGCTGGGGACATATTGAAACCATTAACTCACCAAGCCATTTTATTATGGCTTGGTATCCAGGTACACAAATAGAAATGGCAACACGTGTTGAAATTAAGTTTAAAAAAATCTCTGATAAGCAAACTGAAATTGAACTAAAGCATACTGGCTGGCATGTTTACGGCAATAAAGCTGAGGAATACCATAAAAACTATTCAATGGGCTGGGACGAAGTTCTATCTGGCTATATAAAACTCTGCAGCCAACGCAGATAACAAGTTATTTTTTAGCTTTACTACTCAATACCTCATATCCCTTATCCGTCACCAAAATATCATCTTCAATTCGCACACCTAAATTTGAGTACTGTACATGAGTGAAGTTTTCTTCAAAGTAGAGTCCCGGCTCAATAGTAAAACACATTCCTTCTTCTAAAATTAGAGGCTGACCTTTTTCATCCACATAAGGACATGGATCATGCACATCAAGACCAAGCCAATGACTTGTAGAATGAGGAAACCAGTTGTGAAAACTCTCTTTAATAAAAGAACTTTTAAAGCCCAAGTCTTCAAGACCTTTAATGAGAGTCCGTTCTGCTGTTTGATGAATTAAGCTTAGGGTAACGCCTGGCTTTACAATATCAATAGCTGCAAGCTGAGCTCTTAAAACAACTTGATATATTTCTTTTTGCTCTTTAGTCCAATTGTGGTTTGCTGGAAAAGTCCTTGTAATATCTGCTGTATACCCCTGATACTGGGCTGCTGCATCCACTAAAATTAAATCACTCTCTTTAATGATCCTCTCTGTTGGTAAGGCATGAATGATGGTTGCCCTAGAACCTCCGCCAACAATTGTCTGATAGCCAAGCCCCTCCCCACCCAGTTCATAAAAGTTATTTTCAATTTCTCTGGCTATTTGAATTTCTGATTTACCAATAAAATCCTGACTCATACAAAAATTATGAGCTTGAGATGAAACGTCAGCAGCCTTTTTAAGACAGTCTATTTCTTGTCGATCTTTTTTTAAGCGAAGTCCTCCTATTAAAAACTTTGAATCAACGAGTGAAATTCCTGTATGCGAAGTTGAAGACTTATTAACATGATTATAAGAGATATTATCAAATATCCACTGATCTAAGATACGATTTCTCTGCAAAGAGACAGCAACTTGTTTGCAATCTTTTAATAGTTTCTCTAGATAAGAAAAGAGCTCACTTGATGGAAGAATTTTTTTAATACCACTCGCTTCATAAAGTTCTTCTTCTTTTATCCAAGAGTCATCCCATGCCTTATCCTCATCGTTTGGAGTATCGTAAAACAGAACCTCTTGATCTCTAAAAAGAACTAAGCACATGTTAGCACTCGCTCTTCCGATTAAATAAATAAGATCGCTTCCACCATGGTACGGATGCGCTACAATGTGAGAACGCATAGCGATAGATTGGCTAGGCAAGATAAATAAACTATCACCATACAGTGTTGTTAGCTTTTTTCTTCTTAGGGCATAGGTTGCTGGCTTAATAGATTCCATACAATAAAGAATAATTTTAATGGCCTTTAATTCCAATAAAAGGAATAAAAGATCCTAATTTAGGTACTTTTTTTTATAATTAAGGATGATTGATGTGTACTTCTTTAAAATTGCTTTGTTTTAAGTAAAACCAAGGTGCAGGCCTCAAGAACTTTAATACCTGCATCTCTTAACTCAATAATTAGCTGCGGGTTCTCACTACCCGGATTAAAAATGACTCTTTCAGGTTTAAGATTTAAAATCTCATTTTTTAATTGTGTAGAAATCTTTGGTCCGACATACATTGTTAAAGTATCTATTGGCTTAGATATTTCACTTAACTTTGAAACTGTAGGGACACCTTCGATTTCTTCTAATTTAGGTGTTACAGGTAGAGGAGTATGACCGTACTCTTGAAGCATTTTAAAAGCTTTATATGCATAGCGCTCAGGATTATCTGAAGCACCGAGAATTGCAACTGTTTCACTCATATTTCCCTCGCTTTCAAGTCATTATATAACACTTCATGAACAGTTATTAAATAGAAATAGGTCAGTAAAAGATGAATTTTTGTACTCTTTAATTGCTATGAATCTTTAAATAGTACATGATTTAGGTACTATTAAGAATGAGGAGTACATATCGGCTACCCAGAGCTTATGAACGCTGTAAAAATAGCTTTAAAGTCTAGGGGCTATACTTACCAAGATTTGGCTTTAGAGTTAAAAATGACTGAATCTGGAGTTAAGAAGCTCTTTCAAGCAAAAGACATCTCTTTATCAAGATTAATAGATATTGCTGAAGTTATTAAAATCCCTGTAGCTAATTTAGTTAGACTTGCCCAATCAGATGAAATTGAAGAGGTTATATTAAGTCCAAAACAAGAAGATGTTTTATTAAAAAATCCCATTCTATTTAGAATTTACTGGCGCCTGATTATTGAAAATCAAACTCTCCAAGAGGTTCAAAAAAAAGAAAAACTAAGTTTAAAAGATTTAAATACCCTTTTAATTAAGCTAGAACGCCTCGAGCTTTTAAAGGTAGGCAAAGATAAACAGGTGCGTCTGGGCCGCAAAGGACTGTTTCGCTGGTCAGGCGAAGGAGCTCTCGTAAAAAAGCTTAATAAGGAATGGTCTGAGTTAGTTCTAGAGCGATCTCTTCGAACAAAAAAGTCAAACTTAAGCCTTCACCGTTTATCTGCTTTATTTTTAAGTCAAAACTCCATTTTAGAATTGAAGCAAGAGCTGAGTCGAATTGTTGATGATTTTGCAAGACGTTCAGAAAGAGAAAAAATCTTATTAAAAAAAGAGAGCTTGTTGCCTCTTGGGCTACTTCTTGCCATGACGCCACAAAGCTTTATTGAAAGTGATGAAACTTGAAATGACCCACACAGAGTGTAAAGATAAAGTATGAGCCATTTACCAGCCCTTATCAGTGATCTTGCTACTATTCTAATCACAGCTGCTGCTGTAACTCTCTTATTTAAGTATTTAAAACAACCTAGTGTTCTTGGTTATCTGGTTGCTGGTATTCTTGTCGGCCCTCATTTTAGCCTTTTTCCTACCATAGCCGATATTAGCAGCATTAAAATTTGGGCTGAAATTGGTGTCATTTTCTTACTCTTTGGTCTCGGGTTAGAATTTAGCTATAAAAAACTATTTAGTATTGGTCAAAGCGCTCTTATCACTGGCTTATTCGGAGTCTTTGCTCTTTTTGGCCTTGGATATCTCAGCGGGCAAGCTCTTGGCTGGCATAAAATGGACTCTATATTTCTAGGTGGAATTATAAGTATTTCTTCAACCACAATTATTATTAAAGCTATTGATGAATTAGGGTTAAAGGGACGTCCCTTTGTTAATTTAGTTTTTGGCATACTTATAGTTGAAGATATTGCTGCTATTTTACTTTTAGTATTGCTTTCTACCATTGCTGCCACACAAACTCTCAATGGGCTAGAGCTCTTTCTTACTTCATTTAATTTTATATTCTTTTTAACACTGTGGTTTGTTTTAGGGATTTTTTTAGTCCCTATCTTACTAAAAAAAATCAGCCCTTACCTATCTGATGAAACCACACTTGTGGTGTCACTTGGACTTTGTCTTTTAATGGTTGTTTTAGCAACACAAGCTGGTTTTTCACCTGCACTTGGAGCCTTCATTATGGGCTCTATTATTTCTGAAACAAGCCACAGTGAACGCATAGAGCACCTAATGAAACCAGTAAAAGATTTATTTGGAGCTATCTTCTTTGTCTCTGTAGGCATGTTGTTAAATCCTGAGATTCTCTATTCTGATTGGTCTACAGTTTTATTTATTTCACTGGTTGTCATCATTGGTAAAATCGCTGCAAATTTAATTGGCGGTCTTCTTGCTGGTTATCCTATTAAGCGAGCTCTTTATGCAGGCCTTGCACTTACTCAAATCGGTGAGTTTTCTTTTATCATTGCTACCCTTGGAGTCACTCTAAAGGTGACAAGTGATCGCCTGTACTCTATTTGCATAGCTGTTTCAGCAGTAACTACCTTTACAACTCCTTATCTAATTAAATCTTCAAGCACAGTATATAAAAAGTTTGATCAGATTCTTCCTGTTGTTTTTAAAGATCGTCTTGCTCGATATGAAAATGCATTAAAAAGAACCGGCTCTCGAAGTCTTGCTTCTCTAGTCGTCAAAGCTTATTTTGGAAAAATCATTCTTAACTCAGTTGTTATTGTTGCCATTAATCTGGGACTTAAAAAAATTGCTCTACCCAAAATCGTAGAAGTTTTTAATAGTACACAATTAGGCATCGCCCTCACTCTCGCTCTTGCTTTTATATTAAGTGCACCATTTTTTTGGGGGCTTTTACTTGGTCAGCCTAATATAAAAGATGAAACTAAAAAATCAGAGTATAAAAAACTTAGATTCTTACAGTTTGGCATTGTTGTTTTAAGAGTTGTGCTGGCTCTTAGTTTATTTGTCTTTTTATTAAATCAATTCATTAATATCCCTGCTATTTCCGCTGCACTTATGATTCTATTCCTGGGAGTGTTCTTTTTATTCACTCGCTTTGCCGAACCCTTGTATCATAGGTTAGAAAGTCGCTTTATGAGCAATATTAGCGAGAAGGATGACATTGAGAACAAACGACGCCCACTCTTAGCTCCATGGAATGCAAGCTTAAGCGAATTTACGTTATCTGCTGACTCGGATCTTGTTGGCAAAACCCTTATTGACTCAGCTTTAAAGGAAAAGTTTGGAGTCACAATTGCTTTAATCGAAAGAGGCTCTAAAAAAATTCTTGCTCCTGGCGGTTTTGATTTACTCTTGCCTCATGACCGAATCTATTTAGTTGGAAATGAAGAGCAACTCCAAGGAGCTCAGAAGCTCATAGAGGCCTCGCCTAATACTATAGAAGAATCTCATGTCGGCTACGGACTAGAGCCACATTCATTGGAGTCTAACTCAAAGTATATTAGCTGTAATATTCGTGACTGTGGCCTTAGAGAAGACATTAATGGTCTTATTGTAGGTATTGAGCGGGCAGGACAAAGGATTTTAAATCCTGATCCTGCCGTCATTTTACAAGAAGGTGATCTTTTGTGGCTTGTGGGCAACCTTAAAAAGATCCGTGCACTTAAGAGTTAAAATTACTCCTTCAAGCAGTGATAAACTAGCTGATAGTCCCCTGGTTCAATTGACTCATTAAAACTTAGTTTTACACCATCTACTGTAAAAGCCTGATTGTAAGCTTGTCCATTTTTAGTAATGGTGATTCCTTGTTCTTGTAAAGGAACACACTTAAGCGTAAACGTACGAGCCATGTTTCTGATCTGCTCTGCAATGCCTGTCACTTGAGCCGCATAGTCCGTCTCACAAACAGAACCAATCACGCCACCAGTTAAATCGGAAAGCACTTTATAGCGCTCACCATATGAGTAGCCTTCTCCATTTATGCAGGCATGATCTCCGGGCTTAGTAATAATTGAGTTAAAAGAAAAATTCTTTTGCCCACCAAAGCTTTCATTAATTAAACTTAAAAGATTCTGAGGATCATTTTTAACACCATTATCCGACTCGTCTTCATCGGATATTAAAATTGTAGCAAAGTGAGCCCCATCTCTAAAGAATTGTTTATGAATGGAGTTATTTTGCGCCATAGCTCTTTCAACTACACGGTATGTTGCTTTGATCCCCTGCTCTTTTCCAGAGCCCGTTTCTGGACGCTGTAAGGTATTACTAAGTGTTGTCTGAGCCTGCTCTTCGTTCATTGTTGAGTTTAATAAGTACTTACCTGACATTCCTTTAAGCTCTACAAAGTTACCATCACCTAAGACAATTTGTCTGTCATCTGTTGTGGTAATTGCAATTTGCCAATCAAGTCCATGCAGTATTGACAAAAAGTTGCGAGTTCTTTGAGCCATACTTTTTTGTTCATAAGACATCGAACCTGAGTTATCTATAACAAATAAAATATCCCACTTGCGATATTCATTTATATGAATATCATGTGTGATTTTTCTGGTCGTACTCACCACTTGCCAACTAATTGAGGCCTGGCTTGTAAAACCCATATGATCTCTTGCAAATACTTCGAATGAGTATTGGCCAGATAGGGCCCCAGGGATTTGCACAACAGTTCTTCCAGAAGAACAAGCCTTTGCAATACCATTTAAACGACACTCAACAGATTCAACACCACTAGCTAAATCTTGCACATCATAAATAATCTCTGTGGCCTCACCCTCTTCTAAACTTGTCAGAGGATATTTACTAAATGAGATTTCAGGTCCTTTATTATCATGCAAAATTGAAGCATGATAACAAGGGCCTATAACAGAATCGTAGTCTTTGAACTGAATAGAGATATAGGCATTTTGATTCTGCTGTTCCTGAGTTAGGTTTACTTCACCACTCTCTTGATAGTCTTGCCAAGCCCCACCACTGCAATTGCTATTTACTGAAATCTTCATTAAATAAACGTCTTCCTCATAAATTTTTAGACTGAGCCTTGAGTCTGAAGTAGAGGCCGCTCCATTATTAATAAGAAGGGCGGTGTATGGCGTATACCCTGGCCTAGGGGTTGGGTTAGGTATCACCGTATCAGGCTCCTTAGGGGGCGCAGGATCAGGATTTACAACAAAGTCTAAGTCCCCGCCTGATTGACCATTCTGACTGCTTAGCTCTTCCGTAGCGCTACCTGATTCTGATTCAGGCAAACAACCAGACAGAACTAAACCTGATATGGCTAATGCTAAACTAAGGATGTATTTCATAAATCACTTCCTTTGTGAAAACTTATAAGTCTATTTTGCTACTAAATTTCGCCAAATCAAAGCTTTCTCACTTTGAGACTGAGACGCCTAAGACTTCGTCAAAATTAAGGAAATTGCTGTCTAAGAGTTCATCATTTTATTCAAAATACTAAGTCATGAACTTAAGAAAGTATCAAATCTTCAAAAACGGCATAAGAGTTGCTTTTAGATCCACTGTAATGGTACTCATGGCGCTTCTCGGCTTTAAACTGCCTTTTGCTCCATTTGGCTAAGATGAAACTCAAACCCTTTTGAAGAAATGAAATACTTGTGCAATCTTTTGACGAATTAAACCTAAGCCCCGCCTTGAGTAAATCCATAAAAGAACTTGGTTTTGAAAAACCAAGTCCTATTCAGGCCGAAGCACTCCCCCTTCTCTTAGGCGAGCCTACGGACTTCTTAGGATTAGCTGCCACAGGAACAGGTAAGACAGCTGCTTTTGGAATTCCTCTTTTAGAAAAAGTAGATCCTAAAAAACGCGTTGTTCAGTGCCTTATACTTTGTCCTACACGAGAACTTGCCTTACAAGTTGCTGGTCAAATAAACCTTTTAGGTAAACATAAAGGCATCCGCGCTCTACCGGTCTACGGCGGAGCAAGTTATAGTGATCAGATTTTTGGCTTAAAACAAGGGGCAACCGTAGTTGTTGGAACCCCTGGTAGAGTGATTGATCATTTAGAGAGAAAAACTCTGCGTCTTGACGATATCCAAACCATTATTCTTGATGAAGCTGATGAAATGATTTCTATGGGCTTTAAAGAGGACTTAGAAACTATTATGAAAAGTACACCGAGAGAGACCAGTAATATTTGGCTTTTCTCTGCAACGATGGGCTCAGAAGTTCGCAAAGTGGCTCATGATTACTTAAGAAATCCTAAACAAGTTCATATTAATAAGACCGAAGTACTCTCTGCAACCATTGAACAGTTTTATTATATGACCAGAGAGTCTGATAAACCTGAAATTTTATGCAAACTCATCGATGCTAATGAAAATTTTTATGGCCTTGTATTTTGCCAAACAAAATCTCTCGTGGCTGATCTTGCTCAGTATCTTCATTCAAGAGGTTATAAAGTAGATAGTCTTCACGGAGATAAAGATCAAAAGTCACGTGAGCGCACAATGCAGTCCTTTAGAGATCATAAGGTAAATATATTGATTTGCACGGATGTCGCATCACGCGGCCTTGATGTTAAAGACATCACCCATGTTATTAACTACTCACTGCCTCGTGAACTTGATAATTACGTTCATCGTATTGGCAGAACAGCTCGCAGTGGTAAAACTGGTGTTGCCATGAATTTAGTAACCTCCAGTCACCGAATTTTAATTAATCGCATTGAACGCATGACAAAAAGCCGAATGCTTGAAGGTAAGCTTCCGACAAGAAAAGAAATCGGCACTCAAAAAGTATCTAAATTTTTAACTCGCTTTCAAACTCAAAAGTATTTTAACCGTGCCGTAGAGCTTATGGATGATGACTGGAAAAGCGCACTTTCAGAAATGAGTAAAGAAGAAGTTGCTGGACGCTTTTTAGCAATTGCCTTTCCAGAGGTTTTTCAAGAAAGAGACTTTGATCGACCTGAAACAAATTATAACGCAGATTCAGGTGCAAGACCGAAAAAACAAAATAGACAATATGAGCAAAAACAGCACTCAGAGCGACAGGCAAGAGCTCCTCGTTCTGAACACTCAAGAACCGAACACTCGTCGTCGAGGACTGAGTACTCATCAAGAGCCGATCGTGCACCGGCTAGAGCTTCTCGTTCGGAACACACTGCCAGAGCTGAGTATCCCCCAAGAGCTCAGCGCACAGAACGTGATAGCTATGAGTCTGAGAGACGTCCGGCTAAATTTGTGAGATCTGATAAATCCTATAATGCTGATCGTAAGCCTACAGAAAGTCGCCCAGCCAGACTTGATAAGCCCTTAGCAGGAAAGCCTGCATTTAAAAGAGGTTCATCAAATAAGAAGCCTCGTACAGGTCCTTGGACTCGAGTGCCTTCAAGTAAGCGACAAGAAAAACGCTAGGTGTAGCAAATGAGTCTTGGGCCTCAAAGGCGACTCATTGCCACTCTTTTTTCCTACAAACCGGATGCCTTAGATCTTATTATGTCCTTGCTTGTGCTTTTTGCCTGCGTTGTGTTCTCAGGCTTTTATTGGCAAAGCCCAGAAATCGCTCAATACTTAGCCGCGAGTAAAGATCTTGCTATAAATAAGCACGAGTATTGGCGTTTATTTAGCACCATTTTTGTTCATGCAAATGTTCAACACCTACTCTCAAATGCTTACATGCTTGGCATTTTGGGACTTTTTGTTTCTGCTTATTTTGGTTTTATCATCTTTCCTTTACTATCTGTTTTCTTTGCTGCGCTAATTAATTATTTTGCTCTTATGAGTTATCCGTTAGAGGTCAATTTAGTGGGCGCTTCTGGAATGGTTTATTTTCTAGCTGGTTTTTGGCTTACAATTTATATTTTTGTTGAAAGATATAAAGGGGTCTTAAAAAGAGTGTTACGATCTATGGGCATTGGTTTAGTAATTTTATTCCCAACAAGTTTTGAGCCCCAAGTTAGTTACCGAACTCATGCAATTGGTGCAGTTGTAGGAATTTTGTTTGCCATCGTCTATTTTATTTTTGCCAAAGATAAAATTCGATCTTACGAGAAGTGGCAAGATATTCAACCAGATCCTATTGAATCTATTGAAAACTAATTGTTTTAAGATGTAGATTTATTTTTTCCTTTTTTTTGCCAGTGGTCCATGACAGCTGCAGCCGTAAGATCCC
>CAYMKD010000017.1:0-2317 GCA_964390435.1 uncultured Pseudobdellovibrionaceae bacterium
AAGGAGAAAAACCTATTGCTGGTGCTTCATTGTATGTTCAAGACGGACTTGCTCGTCTTGGCGGAATGGCAACTTTAATGGAAGATCGTTCTCAGGGCGCGCAGACAGCATTAATTGCATTCCGGCTCAATCTAGCTAATGAATTAGGGTGTACATTAGCTACCGCTGAAACAGCTCCAGGAAATAGTTCTCAGAGAAACTTGATAAGAGCTGGTTTTAAACTTGCGTATGTCAGAAATGTCTTACAAAAACAAAGTGATTAAAATCACTAGTCAGTGTGAGGGTGAATTTTAGATAGTTTAATTTCACAACGAAATCTAACGCGCCTTTTCTGAGCCACCAAGAATCAGTGTATTAAACTTCAACATGAGAAACTAGTACTCCAATATAAGGGCTAGCGTCAAATTTTACTCCTATTTGAAGCTCTTCAAAAGAACTTCGTGAATGTGCTCTGTCCTAAAATTTTTGCAAGTGGCAAGACAAATTTTATATTCCAGAAGCTCGCTATCCGATACGCCTTTAATATGAATAGGTCGAATACGTTTTTCAGAAACGGCTCGCTCTGCATTTTGATCTGGAATAACCGCAATTCCAAGATTCATTTCAGCTAAGCTGATTGCGGCCTCAAAACTTGAAACTTCAAATTGATCCATTTCGTATATTCCGAGTTGTCTCAATACGCTCGTAATCGGCGCACCTTGCATGATGTGGGCATGAGTATCTGTAAAGACTGCAGAATCTTTAATTTCCTTGATAGTCAGATTCTTTCTCCCTGAGAGAAATTTTTCTCCGACAAAAAACTGCAGTTTTCCATGGTAGAGAGGGGATATGTTCAAGCGAGAATCGCTCTTGGGTGCTACTGTGACAGTGGCATGCAAGTCTCCATGCAAAAGCATTTTGATAAGGGAATCGACTCGGCCGCTCAACAGCGATATTTTCAAGGTAGATGTCTGTTGTGAGATATTATAAATGATTTTGGGCCAAATATGTGCGGCAAGGGTTTCATGCGTCCCTACACGCGCACTTGTGATCGCACCTGCACCGTCTTGTAGACGCGTAGAAAGCGTCTCTAGATCCAGAAATAATCTATTAGTAAATTCTAATAGAACGTGTCCTTCCTCAGTAAGATCTAACCCATGTGATCTCCTCTTAAAAAGTTGGATCTCCAGAGCCCCCTCTAGATTGGAAATAAGGTGTGATAACGCCGATTGACTTAAGGAAACCTGCGAGGTCGCTCGACTGATAGAACCAAGTTTGGCTACTGCACAAAACGACTCAAGTTTCTCTAGGTTTTGTTTTAATGCTCGATTTATGATTTCTGTTTTTTTCATATCAGGTATCTAGCATTCGAGTTTGTTAATATGCAAGGATTGATTTACTAGTACCTCAAAACAAACGAAAGGAAATTTATGAAAATAATCGCAACCCTCGCCATGTTAACAATCCTACCATTTGCTTTTGCAAATGCTCTACCGAATCCACTTATCTGCAATGAAGAAGGTTCGAGTTATGCCTCTCGACAAATCGTTCTTGAATATATGGAGGACCGCGGAGAAATAAAAGTTTTTGATTATGACGGAATAACAGTAACTAACGAATTTTCTGTTGGTATAGAGTATGAAGATGGTTATATCCCCACTGTGCATATTCAAAATTGGGACTGGTTTCCTCGCTTTGATATGAATCTTGGTCTGCTTCCAGATTTAATCGAAGGTAATGTTTCAATCGTGGACGAGAATGGTGAAGATCAATTTAATGTAACTTGTAATTTATAAAACTATTTTTAAGTTCTAAGGAGAAATTGACCGATGAAAGCCTTGCAAATTTTAGCGACATTATTATTTGGAGCATTACTTATTCACGTCGAAGCAGCAAGATCACAATATGTGTTCACGGAGGATTGTTTTTCAGCTAGTGGCCAGTTCGTAGGGGTTCTGACGGTAGAGCCAGGATCAGCTTACTTTAATCTCGAACACTCTCAAAAAACACTTATTTGTGAGCGGCGAAAGAGTGGGTATCGCTGCGACCCTGAAGACGGTGGTGAATTTGGAGACGGGTATCCTAGCGCGGTTTTTCAAGATGATCATAATCCGCGCACAGGCCAAATATTTTATTGGGGTACCGCTGGTGAAGAGCCGAGTTATGACGATTTAACGTGCCAATGAGAGTCGTAGGCGCTTCTCCACATTCGAATCATTAAAAACTTTTAACTAATAATATGGCCAAAGAATTAAGTCGATTAGCGCGTAGCTTAAAAAATCGCGAAAAGACTTTTATTTTTAGAGGATGGGTAAAATTTAATAAAACAGAAGCACCC
>CAYMKD010000017.1:2327-15620 GCA_964390435.1 uncultured Pseudobdellovibrionaceae bacterium
AAAAAAAAAAATTTTTAAAAAATACTCTCCCAAATTAATTATTTCTTTCGGCTTTTTTATAAACACCCCCCCAATCGACTTTTCTTTATCGAGGATGCTTACATTTGAATAAACCTGCTGCACGCAAATAAAGATTTCCCTTTCCCTGATATTTGCAGAAAGATTCGACTTCAATTGTCTGTAGAACCTCTACGTCGCCTAAAGGGCATTGTCTTTGCGCATTCTCTAGAGCATCAGCTCGTACAAGGCTCTCGTAAGGTTCAGTTGGCAGGCCACAAACGCCGGGCTCAAGATCTGCAAAACCAACAATAAGGCCTTTGTCTTTAGGATGAGTTACGACGCAGTCTGAGTCTCTAAATGTAAGAGTGATTTTTTCATCTGCAAACATATATTCACCAAAGAAATGTACAATACCTGCACTTTCTGAAGAGAAAAGCATCGCAGGCCGATTGCCAGAAAACCTTCGACGAATGTCCCCTTGGTTATAATAAGTGGTATTAGAATCGCGACAATCCCCTTGACAGCGAAAGACATCAAAGCCGTACTTTCCTAAGCTCGTCTCATAGATACGGACTTGTGAGTAGCTCGTTTCACTTTGACTGCTGCATTTAATCAAATCTACTTCGGCTGAAGCCTGGATAGTCACCATCATGATTCCTAGTAGCAAAAGTGTGTTTTTCATAAATTGTTCCTTTCGTTATTTGTTTAATAAAGCTATAAGCGAAAAGTGTTGATGCTTTAAAGTCAATTAATGTTATATTTTATATGCATTTAAGTTATCAATGGGGGTCCCATGAAGTTAGTGGATCATTTAGATAAATTAAGAGCTTTTAAAATTGTTGCAGAAAGTGGAACCGTACGGGATGCAGCTTTACGTCTACATGTCACTCAACCTGCCCTCACACGCACGATTCAAACTTTAGAGAATGCCGTCGGCTGCGCTCTTTTTTCTCGCAGTCGCAGTGGTATGGAGCTCACCCACGCTGGAATATTGCTTGCTAAGTTTGCAAATACGACGCTTAGAAACTTGAGCGATTTTGAGGCTCGTCTCAAAAACCCCGACAATGAAGAGGCTGGTGTATTGCGTATAGGCTCTTATGAATCTTTAGCCGAGTATTTATGGCCTGAATTCGTTATAAAATTTCGCAAAATAGCTCCGCACTTAAAACTTCTTATAAAAACAAGTGCCAGTGAGATTCATTCTGAGGCTTTAAAAAATGGTGATCTCGACATCGTGGTGGATGCAGAACCCCGTCTTCATGGAGATTTTACTTCTTGGCATCTTTACGAAGATCACTTTCAATTTTATATGCGTCCAGAGAGTGGTATTTCCAATCTCAAACCCGAAGAAATTGGTGAGCTTCCACTTCTCTATTGCCCCTCCGCCTTCGATGGCTCAAATAAGAGTTTACTGCTGCACATCGAGGAGCGAGGCTTTTTGTTTCCTGAAAAAATGGAGTTTGATTCCTTCACTGTAGTTAAAACTTTTTGTGAGAAAGGTGTAGGCCTCGCAGTTTTGCCTAAAAGATTAGCAGAGAGCTCTTTACAAAAAAAAACATTACAGTCTATGAGCCTTAGCGGTTTTTCACGCAGCGGTTTCGGCGCCCATAAACTTTGTGCGACCGTTTGTGCAAATCGGACAGATGATCCGAGAATTCTTCTTCTGCTAAAGAATCTTCGTATGTATTTTAAGGGATGACTAATGATCCTACCCAAATGGCCATCTCGCAGTCACGAACCTAAAGACTTTAGGATGTCAGTTTTAAGAAAGTAACTCTCTAAACCACGAAACCTTACTCGACTCACTCTTCTTCTTGAGTGTCCTCGTTTAACTGTAATAAAATTCTCTCAGCCAAAACTCTGTTAAATCCTTTAACCTCAGCTAGCTCTTCAACTTCGGCTGCACGAATGGCTTCCACTGAATCAAATTTAGTTAAAAGCAATCGCTTGCGCTTTTCGCCAAGCCCTACAACCATATCAAGTTCAGATTCAAGACTCGTGGCTTCCCTGAGTTTACGATGATAGGTAATTGCAAATCTATGAGCTTCATCTCTAATGCCTACCAAAATATGAAGAGCTTCTGAGTTAGAGGCGAAAGTCACTGGATTGGATCTTCCAGGTAAAAAGAATCTTTCTTCTGTGTGCTCCACTTTTTGAGTAGTAAAATCCCCCTGCGCTCTCGCTTTTGCCAAACCCACCACAGGAATACTTTCTTTATTTAATTCCTTTAATACCCTTAGAGCAATACTCAGCTGTCCCTTGCCCCCATCCACAACTATAAGCTGAGGGTCTTCAAGTTCTGTGTGCTTAAGTCTTCGACTCAGCACTTCGTGCATGGAAGCAAAATCATTTGGCCCATCCTCTTGAGTGGATTTAATTTTGTATCTACGGTACTGTTCACGCAATGGCACACCATCTTCAAATACAACTTGGCTTGCAACAGTTTCTTCACCTTGAAAAGTAGAAATATCAAAACACTCTATTCTTTTTGGTAGTTGCTCAAGTGAAAATTTAGTTTGAATTTCTTTAAGTCCTGCTAATTTTTCTTCAGACTTAGTTACATATTTTAAAAAATGAGATTTTGCATTTTCATTGGCAAGATTAATGAGGGATCTTCCTTTTTCATCAAGGGCTATTCTTACTTTGACCTCTTTACTGGCTCTTTCTTTCAGAACTTCTTTCATTAACTTTGTTAGATCGTTACCAATTTCAAAAGGAATTAAAATTTCATCAGGAATTATATTATCTTCATAATATTGATTCATAAAAGAAACCAGCCACTCTCTTTGATCTTCACTTGTATCCGTCGTATCAATTTGTGGCATAAAATGGGCTCTGGTGCCCAAGACTCGTCCCTGTCTAATATGTAGAGTTTCGATTAAAGTGCCTCGCTCATCGCCATAAAATCCAATGGCGTCTTGATCAAGCTCTGAGTTAGCATTTATAACTGATTGTTTTTCTAAAATGGACTCAACTGCGGTGATGCTGTCTCTTAATTTTGCTGCAACTTCGAACTTTTCTTCTTTAGCAGCTGTTTTCATTCTAAGTTCTAGCTGCTTTAAAACTTTTTTACTCTGCCCTTTTAAAAACAACAGAGCGCCTTCCACATCCTTGCCATAATCCTCTTTACTTATATAGTCCACGCAAGGCGCTGTACATCGACCAATCTGGTAGGTCATACAAGGCCTCGTTCGAGATTTAAACACATGATCTGTACAATCTCTGATTTTAAAGGTGCGATTTAAAAAACGAATCGTACCATGCACAGCTGCCCCACTTGTATAAGGGCCAAAGTAAATAGCGCCATCTCTTTTTACTTTGCGACTTAAATACAATCTTGGATAGTCATGCTCTAAGCTTAAACGAATGTAAGGGTAGGATTTATCGTCTTTAAGTCTAATATTGTACTTTGGACGATGTTTTTTAATTAAAGAGGCTTCTAATAAAAAAGCTTCTACTTCTGTATTAGTGAGTATGTAATCAACTTCTACAATTTGACTAACAAGGTACTTAGTTTTCTTACTTAAATCCCCTTCTCCAAAATAGCTCCGCACTCGATTTTTTAGGTTCTTGGCTTTTCCAACATAAATGATCTTATCTCGATCATTTTTCATCAGGTATACACCTGATTGAATTGGAAACTCAGAGACCTTTTGTTTTATCAGAGTGCGATCTTTCATAGATTACTCTTTTTCATCTGATGCTTTGTACTCAACATCGCGGCTTCTTAAATTTAACTCTAAAATCTCAAGTCGTTTTATTTCATCTCTGATCTTAGCTGCTTCTTCAAACTCTAATTTATCAGATAGTTTCTTCATTTTTTTCTTTAACTTTTCAACTTCTTTAGCAATACCACTTGGCTGATCTTTATATTTTTCAAAAAGACTTGCCACTTTACTCTTTCGATCATTTATAGGCGTGGTTGGATAACCATCAAATAAATTACCCACACCTTCTCGAATCATTTTTTGAATAGAAGTAGGAGTGATGCCATGCTTTTCATTATATTCTTGTTGAATTTTTCGGCGTCTGTCTGTTTCACTCATGGCTTTTTTCATAGAGTCTGTCATACGATCAGCATAGAGAATAACTCGTCCATTAATGTTTCTAGCGGCACGCCCTATGGTTTGCACTAAGGATCTCTCAGATCTTAAAAACCCTTCTTTATCTGCATCAGTGATCGCCACAAGACTGACTTCTGGAATATCAAGCCCCTCTCTAAGTAAATTGATTCCCACAAGAACATCAAAAACCCCTAGTCTTAAATCTCTAATAATTTCACTTCTCTCTAATGTCACGACATCACTATGAAGGTACTTTACCTTCACACCTAAGGATTCATAATACTCTGTTAAGTCCTCAGCACTTCTTTTTGTAAGAGTTGTTATAAGCACTCTTTCTGATTTTTTCGCTCTGATCCTTATTTCAGCTAAAATATCATCAACTTGATTTTTAACTGGTCTCACTTCTACTATGGGGTCTACAAGACCTGTTGGGCGAATGATTTGTTCAACTATTAAACCTTCACTTTTCTGCATCTCATAAGGGCCAGGTGTTGCTGAAACATAAACGACTTTATCAACCAATGATTCAAATTCTTGAAAATTTAATGGACGGTTATCAAGTGCCGAAGGCAATCTAAACCCATGCTCCACTAAAGTCATCTTACGGGCACGATCGCCTTTATACATTCCACCAATTTGTGGAACTGTCACATGACTCTCATCAATAAAACATAAAAACTCTTTCGGGAAATATTCTAATAAAGTTGGAGGGGCTTCTCCAGGTCCTCTACCAGTTAAATGTCTTGAGTAGTTTTCAATTCCAGGACAAAAACCAATCTCCTCGATCATCTCAATATCATAGTAAGTTCTTTGTTCAAGCCTCTGAGCCTCGACAAACTTAATTTGCGAATTAAGCTCTTTGATTCGCTCTCTTAATTCTTCTTGAATGGTGCCAATAGCTCTTTTCATGATCTCTTGAGGAGTGACATAGTGACTACTAGGGTAAATAGAAATTTCATCAATCTCTTGATAAACTTTGCCACTGATTGAGTCTACCCAAGCAATCTTATCTATAAAGTCACCAAAAAACTCCACTCTTAAAACTCGGTCCTCTTCATAAGGAGGAAAGATCTCAACCACATCACCTCGGACTCTAAAAGTACCACGATGAAAATCCACATTGTTTCTCTGATATTGCACTCTGACTAACTCGCGTAAAAAATGATCCCTTTTTTCTTCTTTGCCCGAAACAATATGAATCATCATTTTTTCGTAAGACTCAGGACTTCCCAAACCATAAATACAAGAAACACTACTAACAATAATTACATCCTCGCGATCAAAAAGGGATCTGGTTGCCGAATGCCTCATCCTATCAATTTGCTCATTGATGGCTGAGTCTTTTTCAATAAAAGTATCTGTTGAGGGAATGTATGCTTCGGGTTGGTAATAATCGTAGTAGCTCACAAAGTACTCAACCGCATTATGTGGAAAGAGTTCTTTAAATTCACTATAGAGTTGTGCTGCAAGCGTTTTGTTAGGAGCCAACACCAAGGCCGGCAAACCAGTTTTAGCAATGGTATGAGCCATCGAAAAAGTTTTACCCGAACCCGTAACACCTAAGAGCACTTGATGCTTAACTTCTTTATTGGCATTTTGAACCATTTGTTCAATAGCCTTTGGCTGATCCCCTGATGGTTTAAAATCAGAGATCAATTTAAATAGATTTTTTTTAGAACTCATTTATTTCTGTACTTCCCAAGTTGTGCCTTGAGGGGTATCACATACTGCAATTCCCATTTTTAAGAGCTGATCACGCAACTCATCAGAGCGTTTATAGTCTTTGTTGACTCTGGCACTTTGTCTCTCATTAACAAGTGCGTCTACCTTAGGCCTCTCAAGATTCATTTTCTTTAAAAGCATATCATCAAGTTCTTTTAAGAAGGTTTTTGGCTCTTGCTGAAAAAGCGCCATTAAACTTCCTTGAGATTTTACAAAATCAAAGAGCTTCCAGGCTTTAGCTGCACTTTGTGCACTGGCTTTTTGCCCTGGTCTTACTTGCGCATTAAACTGTCTAATCAGTGTAAAAAAGCTAGCAAAAACCTCAGGGGTGTTGAAATCATCATCCAATGAACTTTGTATTTCTTTTTGCGCGCTGCTAAAAGCTTCCACCCACTTTGGCTCAAGATTTTTTTCACTCACTTCTTGGCCTAAAGACTCTACATGCTCAGTAGCAAGTGCTAAAGCAGAATAAATTCTGGCAAGTCCATGAATAGCTCGATCAATAGATTCAGGGGAAAACTCACAAATCGAGCGATAGTGTGAAGACAAAATCATATATTTATAAATTTCAGGATGGTGATTTTCTAAGAATTCACGCAATGTCATAATATTGCCTACAGACTTAGACATCTTTTGGCCTGAAAAATTAAGCATATTGTGATGCAACCAGTACTTTGCAAAAGGCTTATGTGTACAACCCTCACTTTGAGCAATTTCATTTTCATGATGGGGAAATATTAAATCCATTCCACCACCATGAATATCAATTTGCTCACCAAATACTTCATAATTCATCGCAGAGCACTCAATATGCCAACCAGGTCTTCCTGGTCCCCACGGTGAATCCCAACTTGGCTCCCCTGGTTTTGCAGGCTTCCAGAGAGCAAAATCCATAGGATCTTTTTTCTTTGGATCAATTTCAACTCTTTGCCCGGCTTGCAACTCATCTTTATTACGGCCACTGAGCTTGCCATACTCACTAAAACTATTAATCGAGTATAGAACTTCACCTTCAACTACATAAGCTTTTGCAGTTTCAACAAGCCTTGCAATCATCTTAATAATAGCTGGCATATAGTCGGTCACTTTAGGATTTAAATCATGAGGCCTTAAATCAAGTTTTTGAAAATCTTTTTTAAACTCAGCAATGTATTTTTCAGAAATCTCATGACTCTCTACTTTTTCTCTTAGTGCTCTATTAATGATTTTATCATCAACATCAGTATAATTATAGGCATACGTCACTTTGTAACCTGATTTCTCAAGCCAATTACGCACTAAATTATAAAAAACAGGGCCACGAAAATTACCCACATGGAGCAAGTCATAAACTGTTGGGCCGCAACAATACATTTTCACTTCACCAGAAGTTAAAGGAGTGAACACTTCTTTTTTCTTTGTAAGTGTGTTGTATACGGTAATTGCCATGCTCTGTTTTAAACCCCCAACCAACTTATAACTTTATTTGCTCTCTCGATAAGAGATGTTCTTGGAATGAGAGGAACAAGAATTTTTAACTCAGCCCCATGAGGCTTTCCAATAACTGCCACTCGAATAGGCATAAATAGATTTTTACCCTTGGTTCCAGTTTTATTTTTTACTTCATCTTGTAGACGCAAAAAATCAGCCTCATTTAAAAAACTCTTAGATTCATTTTTAAGTAAGCTTTGCCATGTCTGCAATACGGTCACAGTGCTTTCCCAAGATTTAATTTCTTTAGCTTCCTCTTCATGAATTTGAAAATGTTTATCAGAAATAGGTCTATAAAGTTCAATAGCATCAGTGTATGTTTCCATTGAAGTCTTAAAGACTTCAATGGACTGAATTTGCCACTCGGAATCTTTAGGATAATCAAACCCCTCTTTGATTAAAAAAGGCTCTAACCCTTGCCATATTTTTTCAGCTGGTAGAGCTCTTAAATGTGTCGCATTCATCCAACGAAGTTTTTTTTCATCAAAAACTGCAGGGGCTGGATTCAATCTCTCAAGAGAGAAGTTTTTAATCATTTCTTCCTCAGTCAAAACCTCTTTACCCTCAGGATGACTCCAACCAAGTAAGGCAATAAAGTTCTTTAAGCCATCGGCTAAAAAACCACTCTCTTTAAATTCATGACAGCTGGTTGCCCCTTTGCGTTTACTGAGTTTTTGTCTATCTTCATCTAAAATTAAAGACATATGGCCAAACTGAGGAACCGGAAAACCAAGCGCTTCATAAATCATGAGTTGTCTTAAACTATTAGGTAAATGCTCCTCTGCTCTTAAAACATGAGTGATTTTCATTAGAGCATCATCCACAGCGCAACAAAAATTATAAACAGGCATCCCATCAGATCTTAAGAGCACAAAGTCACTCACCATATCTGAAGGAAATCTTACTTCTCCTCTGACAAGGTCATTTAGAATATAATCTTTTTTTAAGTGTGTGGTTTTAAAACGAACAACGGCCTTAGCTCCTGACTTCATTTTTTCTTGAGCCTGAGCGAGCGTCCAATCTGCATAAGGACTCACTACATGAGGAGGTCTGCTCTCAGCCATAGCCTGCTTTCTTTGTGCATCAAGCTCTTCATCTGTTAAAAAACAATAATAAGCCTTACCTGACTGCAAAAGTTTTTCAGCTTCGCTTTTATAAATAGAGAGTCTTTGTGATTGTCTGTAAGGGCCATGAGGGCCCACATCAGAGAGATCCTTAGGATTAGGACCTTCGTCCCACTTAAGTCCAAGCCAGAGTAAATCTTCAATCACCATTTTAAGAGATTCATCAGTGCTACGAACTTGATCCGTATCTTCGATACGTAAAATAAACTGACCTTGATTTTGCTTTGCAAAAAGATAATTGAAGAAGGCGGTTCTAGCCCCACCAACGTGTAAATAACCTGTGGGACTTGGAGCAAATCTAACTCTTACTGACATGAAGCTCTCCTTTAGAGGATGAACTTCATCTTATGAAAATTATTAAGAAAAATCAAAGGCCGAATAAAGCCTTAACTTCATCTGTTTCAACAAAGCTGTCATTGTTATTAACTAAGGCCAATTCTTTTATTAGAAGTGTTCTAGCCGTATCGAGCATTTTGCGCTCACCAAAGCTAAGCTCTTTATCTACTTTTAAAATAAAAAGGTCGCGTAAAACTTCAGCAATTTCAAACACAGAACCCGTTTTAATTTTTTCCATGTATTCGCGATAACGTCGGTTCCATGTTTGATTATCAATTTTAACATCAGTTTCTTTAAGAATCTCAATCACCTTATTGGCTTCATCACGTGAAATAATTGGACGTAAACCAACTGACTGCACATTATCCATTGGGACCATGATTTTCATACCAGAATCAATGATTTGCAGGCAGTAGAATGTTTGTTTGTTTCCTAGAATTTCTTTGATTTCAATTGAAGTAATACGACCGACGCCGTGACCTGGATAAACTGCATTATCCCCTACTTTAAACATGGTCATAAGCCTCCCTGGAGTGTGAACGCGTTTAGAACTTCGCAGGTGATTTTATAACAGATTTGACACTGGTTATCAATGAAGTGACGCTTTAAGAAGGGGGACTTGAAATAATTACTCAAAGCGTCACATATGCAAACGCCCCTTTATTAAGGGGCGCCGCTTAAGGAAAAGGTGCCTGGCACCTTTCTTAATGCACGATGGCTAGAGCGAAAGGCTGACGGCCTTCTTTGCCTTGTGGAATATTATAGCCAGAAACTCTAATTTTATATGTTCCTGGAAAAGCATTTTTTAACTCAATCATCTCAGAGTTATTGGTGCGATCTTCTAACTTATAGCTACCTGCCGGCCCAATGACCTCTAGATCAATATCATTTACAAGAGCTTTTGCAGCTGCAGCTGCCCCTGGAGCATCCGTATAAACCATCATAGCTGTAAGAGTCTCACCACTTGCCACTTCAACAGTCCACTCTTTTGATTCGTCTAGTGCAACACCTTCAGTTTCATCAATAAGAATTTTACTTAGTGGCTGAATCGTTGCTTTATAAACATCAACACGGCCATAACCTTGGTTTGAGTCTGGTCTTACTTTAACAAGCTCTTGCCCACTTGCTTCGCCAATTTCACCATACTGGCCAGGATACAAATCAGTCCCCGTTGACATCAGGACTGCTTTTACTAAAGCAGCCGATGGATTTGCAAAACCTGCTGTCTCCACTAAGTACTGTCTTACAACAGCAGCGGCACCCGCTGTTAGTGGCGTTGCCATTGAAGTCCCACCAGAGTATGTATACAACTGATTGTAAGCACCCCATAACTCACTCGCACCTTGCTGTTGAGAACGATCGCTTAGAACATTTGTTCCCGGAGCTACCACATCTGGTTTTAAACGACCATCTGATGTTGGCCCCCTAGAACTAAACATCGCAACTCCATTAACATTATCAGAAACGTAGGAACTAGCGATGGGCTCAGCTCCCCATTTAGTTGTAGCATCTCTTAGTTCTTTAATTTGTTTTTGAATACCACCTTTTAATACGTAGTTCTCAGAAGCTCCAACTGTTAGAGTATTTTTTGCAGTTCCAGGAGAGCTCACAGATCCTGGGTCAATACGCCCATTGTGATCCATATCCACACCACTGTTTCCAGCAGCAAAGATAATGAGCATTTCAGGATAATTCCACATAAATTCATCCACTTGGGACGAGAAGCTATCGTAAGCTCCTAAGTTTCTCGGTGATCCCCAAGAGTTCGTATGAACTCTAGCACCACTCTCATAAGCCTCAGAAAATAAAGTGGAGAGCTGTGGTGGCACCATTAAATTGTTAAACATACTAGACCACAAACCTTGCACAACCATTTGAGCTTGGTAAGCACCTCCGCGGATAATCCCACCTGATGCAACACCACGAGATAATACAGAACCAGCAACGTGAGTTCCATGTCCCATTGGATCCGCCCAAGTATCACCATAAGGAGCATAGTTTTTCCCAGAATTGATAGCTGCTGAAAAATCACTGTGAATTTGACTTGCATCACCTGAATCAAGACCCGTATCTGCCATTGAAACTATTTGATTTAGCCCAGTGTATCCATTGTACCAAACCTGATTAAAGCCCATTACAATAGTTCCATCTTCGTAACCAGTTAAATCAGTATAATCACCAGAAGCAGGAGCCTCTTCTGCTGGAGTTGCTTCGTCATCTAATACAATGTGCATTAATTCAAATTGAGGCACACTTTCAATAGACTCAATTTCATCATGACTCATAACTGCAGAGATAAGATTTTGTGGAACTCTCACTGTTAACCAAGAGCTACCATTAGCTTCAACTTTTACACTGGGACTGAGTTTTTTTAGATCTTCAGCAATCGTCTGACTACGTGAAGAATCAAGAACCTTTACTAAGAAGATTTCGTTTTGATTTCTACTAAAAACACTTAAACTTGGCTTTTCACCAATCCATTTATAGTCTGCACTGTAAGGAACTACTTGTTGCAATTTAGATTGCATAGTCTTTAAAGCTTGAGCGTCACCACGAACAATTAAAGAATCATCCGGCACATATGAGTATATTTTAAAACCTAACTTGCTTAGATCGGCTTTGTCTTGAGCTTTAATCTTATTCTTAAACTGCACTAGATACGTGCGCACTCCAGACTTTGGTTCATATTTGGAAAATTTAGAATCAGCTTTTAAAGTATGATTCTTAAGATGGATCTGCGTACCTGCAAAACCCAAACTACTTGTTAAGAACAAAATTAAACTTATAGAAATCTTCATTAGGACCCCTCCTTGAAGGCGACATCGAACCACGTACCTAAAAAGATTTAAAGTAAAATTTACAAAGATAATTCTTATATGTGAGAAAAGTTTTTATAGTTACTTACAATTAGAAAATCTGTCTAATTCTGTTAATTTAAATAGTATAAGTTAATTTAAATACTTAAGGTGTTTTGAGCTTTATTTTGCTTATATTTATCCCACGCTAGCTAAGGCTGTAACGCCGTGAGCTTGGATTAATTCCTCTTTAACATATACGTTATCTGGAGCTTTTAATTGTGGATCGGCGCGTAATAAATCAAAGGCGGCCTGCCTTGATTCCTGCAGTATTGCTACATCTCGCACCAAATTAGCCATTTTAAAACCAGCAAGCCCCGACTGCTTTTTACCTAAAAATTCTCCAGGACCGCGAAGCTCTAAATCATATTCAGCCACTTTAAATCCATCATCAGTGCTCTCCATAAAACTGACTCTTTCACGCGCCTCAGGAGAAACTGCTGCTCCTAAAGCCATAATGCAGTAGCTCTTAAACTCTCCTCTTCCAACTCGTCCTCTTAATTGATGAAGTTGCGAGAGACCAAAGCGTTCCGCATGCTCAATAATCATCATGTTGGCATTAGCGACATCCACTCCAACTTCAATCACCGTGGTTGAAACAAGAATTTGCAGTTCACCTGCACGGAAAAGTTGCATGATTTCTTCTTTTTCGTCGCCTTTAAGTCGGCCATGAAGAAGACCTATCTTAAATTTAGGAAACATTTTTTTTAATTTTTCAAACTCACTCACAGCATCTTTAAGATCTATTTTTTCACTCTCTTCCACGAGAGGGTATACAATATAAGCCTGGCGCCCCCGCTCAATTTGCGCTCTTAAAAACTCATACATCTTTGGCTTTAAGCTTTGTCCAATCACTCGAGTCTCAATGGGTTTTCGTCCAAGTGGTCTCTCATCAATGATTGAAACATCCAAATCTCCATAAACTGTCATCGCCAAGGTTCTTGGAATAGGAGTTGCTGTCATAATTAAAAAGTGTGGTGAGCCGCCCTTTATTTTTAATCTTTGTCTTTGATGCACGCCAAAGCGATGCTGCTCATCAATAATAACTAAACCCAATTTTGCAAACTCAACGTCAGCCTCAATAACTGCATGAGTGCCAATACATAGATGGACTTCATTCTTCGCAAGTCCCTCAAGTATTTGCTTTCTCTCCTTAGTCGTTGTTTGACTAGTTAAAATAGCAGCCTTAATCCCTAAAGGCGCAAGCCACTTAGTAGCATTTTTAAAATGCTGTTCAGCTAAAATTTCCGTAGGCACCATAAAACAACTCTGAAAACCACTTTGCGCGGCCTGCGCACAAGAAAGTAGAGCAATCACTGTTTTACCACTGCCTACGTCTCCTTGAATCAATCGGTGCATCGGCTTATCAAGCTTTAAATCAGATAAAACCTCACTCCATGTTCTTTTTTGTGCACCAGTTAATTCAAAAGGCAATTGAGATAAGAACTTTTTTATTAACTCGCCAGAGGATTTTAAAGCAGGTGCTACTTCGGACTTAAAGCCAGTTCGTCTCGCTGCTAAAAATAACTCAAGCCAAAAGAAATCCTCAAAAATAAGACGCCTATGAGCCATTGACTTTCTTTCTAAGAATTCTAATGCAGATGACTTAGGCGGATGGTGAATCTCATGAATTGCTTTTTTGCGAGAAATTAAATTATATTTTTTCAATAACTTATCAGGAATAGACTCTTGTCCCCAATCCTCAATCTCACTCAATGCCAG
>CAYMKD010000018.1:0-15326 GCA_964390435.1 uncultured Pseudobdellovibrionaceae bacterium
CATTGATATCAAATTTCTTAGCCTCAGCTATATCTGATTCGATGCGATTTTTAATTGATTCAGAGTTAAGATCTTTTGCAAGCTTGCCCATATCAACACCTAGCTTTTTAGCAGTGGCTTTTAAAAAATCTTCCCCTTTTGCTCGCAGATCATTTTGATTTTCAAATACCATATCATGAAATTTAAATGCTTTGCTCTGATCTTGGACCGCTATGGCTTCAAAATACTTTGCAGCAGGTAAAGCTTTTGGATGAAAATCTAGAGGTAAATGTTTAAATAATACACGTACCTGAGTTGGATACTCTTTTAATACCTGCTGAATAGTTTGGTAACCACGTGAACAATACGGACATTCAAAATCAGAGTACTCAACAATAGTTATTGGAGCATTCTTTGGACCTTTCATAGCACGTTGTTCATCGATTTCTGGTTTAAGAGGATTGGCGAACTCTTCATCTCTTTTCTTTTTCTCATCACCTTGAGCTTTTTCTTGAGATTTAGCCTGAGCTTCACGAGCAGCTTTATTAACAACCTCAATGAATTTTTCGGGATCTTTTTCAATAGCTCCAAAAACTATATCTGGATTCTCAGCAATTACTTTTTTAAGCTGATCTGCATTAGGTGCACAGCTTGACAGCGCCAGAGTAGCTAAAACAAACGTCGAAATTAAATACCTTTTCAAAATAGCCTCCTATAGGTTTACTAAACAGACGTTTTATTTTGACATACAACAGCTAATTATTGAAAGTAATTTAAAACCTGACATAATGTGGCTATGAAAACATTTATTTTATGCCTATTACTTTCTTTGACCACATACGCCAACCCGCCACAAATTTACTCAAAATTAACGACTAAAGATCTCGACGAAATGTCAGCCTCTGTGCAAGCAAAGATCAAAGAGTCACGTAAAGATGAAGCCCTTGCCCCCCTTAAAGAAGCTTTAGTTCTAGTCCTTAGTCGACCTGATGAGGATGGAATGGTTGCCAAGCTCTTTCCGCCAATAAGAAATGAGCTAGAAACAAATGATGCTTATGAAAAAGTAGTGGACTTGGTTGTCGATGAAGCACTACAGGCCTTAAAAGAACCTAAAAAACATAAGCCCGAAGTCCAAAATACTTATTTAATTATCTTAACAAATCTATTAAGTGAGTTAAAACCCCAGACTAAGGAACCTGAAAGCTTCGCAAATAAGGTTTTTGTTAAAATTCGTGATGCAGAAATTGAGATAACTGATTCTGCATCACGAGAATATCGCATGAAAGTGATGAAAAAACTAACTTCACCGTCTGATATAGCTGCCAAGATTGTACCCAAAAAGTAAAATTTAGCGGTTCTCATTTTGACACAGCTTAAGTCCTGTCAAATTTCCGCCGATCTTATTAGAGATGAGGCCTCTAAAAAAAGATCGAACGGAACTTAAATTTTTTGCTATTCTCACTGCCCTTGTTGTTGGGTTAGGCGCACAGGCTATCGATAGTTTAAATCTTAATAATAACAATAGCATCTCCGCAAAAAACTCTCGTCTCCCGGCTAGTATTGATGCTATCGAACAACGCACAAACATCAATGAAACAACTAATAACAAAAATCTTTCACGTCCCTATACCCTTGAATGGGACTGTGTTAGCACCTTTGAACCTTTACAAGTAAGTGCTACACATCTACGGCTTCATGGAGTTAACTGTGCTTCTCTACCAGAAAACCTGCAGGTTATTAACAGTACAAATCGCTTTACAGCTACTGTTATTAAACAAAATAAGAGCTTTACAACAGACTTCATTGACTTAAGGGTTGGTGAAAATCTAATCGACATTACACTATCTAAAGACTCTGTTATTCAACTCAAAGTCACTCGCGAAGACTAAAGTTCTTCTTTTAATGAAGTCTGTAAAATTCAATACCCACTTATTAAAGTACTCGGACATAACGTTTGGCACTTGCTTGCATAAAGCAAGCTGCGTGGCCAAGCCGAACTCGCACTTTAATAAATGGGTATTGAATTTTACAGACTTCATTAAAAGAGATCTAGTACCAAAAAGTGACGGCTACAATACCTTTACTCTCACGAGTACTTGTTCCACCATTATGAGTAAAAGTAGAGCCAAGCAAAGATCCATCAACTCCTGGTTTTATTTGTCGCCTGATAACAGCTAAGAAAATCCCGTCTTGAGTTGTGTAAACAGATTCAACATAAGTTTTTGGGTTAACTGCACGACCAATAATCCAACGGCTCTCTTGTACCTCCGAAGGCCCAAAGTCATTTGGATCCATTTGAATATTTAGTTTTGAATCAACATATGGATTATCAAAATAGAGATCTAAATAGTTACCACTAAACGAGTAATTCACATCAAATTTATAGCCTTTAGCAACCTCAACATTCACCTTACTAATTTTATCTTTAAGCTCCCACATGGGGCGTATTGCAGGATCACTTTTGGCATAATTATCAACATGGTATTCTGCCAACCTTTTAAGCATGTATTCAGCAAAAGATCGACGCTCTCTATTTTCAATTTCAACTGAGCCAACAACTCCATTCTGGGTTTCAGCAGTAGAAAGTTGCACTGTGGTATATTGATTCGGGTGATAATAAGTTCTCTCTGCCTCAGAACGTCCGAACTTTTCTTCGTAGCGCTCTTTAAACTCTTTAGAAAGACGAGCATTAAAAATTAACTCCGAAAGCGGCTTTTGTGCACTAGGACGCGGAAACTGCCACCAAAAAATTTCTTCGTAGCGCTCTTCACGTTCTTTGTTCACATCTGTGATATAGCCTCTGGCTTCATATTTTTTTGATAGCTCTGCCTTCACCGGGAGCGCCAGCGCCAAAAAGATATAAAAGCAGAGTGTCAGACATAACTTTTCCATCACTCTCTACAAATGCAATTCCAAGCCCTTTAGCATCTCGCTAAGTATTTAAAATTACAGAGCTTATTTAGTCTCATTTCGAGACAGTAAGACTTCCACCCTACCCTAGTGTCATGTCTGTGACAGAATCTAAACAAATAAGTAAATTTTCAGTGATTTTAGGTGGATAGCTCGTTATCATGCAAAACATATTAGTGACACTTTATGACCATAATTAGGAGTTAAATTTTTGTCCGCTGCCTCGGTGAAACTTAAAAAACGCTCCGACCTTCACTGGTCTCGTAAAATATGGCATATGTCATTAGTAAGCCTTATGGCTGCAACTTATATGTTCACGCCAGAAAGCATTTCTCTCACAATTTTAGCCATTGCTTGCCTCATTTTTATTCCTTTGGATTTTCTAAGACAAAAAAGACCTGCTTTAAATGATTTCCTGGTACATTTACTTCGTCCATTTATCCGAGAAAGCGAAGTTAATGCGCTTGCTGGTACAACTTACCTGCTTGTCGGCGTAGCTTTTGTTGCCCTTCTTTATCCACCGCAAATTGTTGCTATGACTCTCTTATTTTTAGCTTATGCAGATCCGCTTGCCAGCGTTGCTGGAATTCTTTGGGGTAAGGATAAGCTTTTAGGCGCCAAAAGCTTACAAGGCAGTCTAACCGCTTTTATTGTATGCAGCGTCATTGCTGCAGGCTTTTTTTATTTTAATAAAATCATGCTTGAGCGGATTTTTATTGTGAGCTTGGTTTCTGGTCTTGCGGGAGCGATTTCTGAGCTTATCCCCGTTGGCCGTTTAGACGATAATTTAAGCTTTCCAATTCTATGTGCGACCGCACTTTGGTTGATTTTTTCCCTCTTTGGGGGTTTAAACACAGTCATCTAGATTTGAGGTCATGATGAGTGATGAAATTTCAAACCGACGACGACGCTGGTCCATGCATATTTATGTGCTTCCCAATCTTGTCACTACAGGAAATATTTTTTTTGGCTTTTATGCCATCATTGCTGCTATTCATGGACAATATAGCTATGCCTCATTTGCCATTGTGGCGGCTTCTATTTTTGACTTGCTGGATGGCCGCCTTGCTAGACTTACTCGTTCAACGAGTAAGTTTGGTGCTGAATATGACTCCCTATGTGATTTAATAAGTTTTGGTTTAGCCCCTGCTGTTTTACTCTTTCAATGGTCCTTAGAACCTTTTGGCCGTATTGGCTGGCTCGCTTGTTTTTTATTTGTAACTTGTGGAGCTCTCCGCCTTGCGCGGTTTAATGTGCAAGCCAACTTAGTTGAAAAAAATTATTTTCAAGGGCTTCCTATTCCAATGGCCGGCGGCATTGTTGCTAGCTCTGTTCTTGCCTTTCGTGATTTAGGTCTTAACCCAAGTAAGAATTGGGGAATTCTTGCAATCACTTTTTTATTAGCTATTGTTATGGTGAGTAACTTTCGCTACAGAAGTTTTAAAGATCTGGATCTAAAAGAGCGCATGCCTTTTCACTATTTAGTTCTAGGTGTGGGTGTTATTGCCATCGTTGCCTATTGGCCTGAAGTGATGCTGTTCTTTTTATTTTTAACTTATGCTAGTTTAGGTGCTGTTTTTGGCTTCTTAAAACTAGGAAAGAATGTCAAAAAAATCCGCTCCAGTGTTTATTTACCTGCTCGTACGCACGAGCGTGATTTAATTGCTGAAGATGATCTTGAGGAAGAGACTGATGAAGAAAAATCTTAGAATTGGCGTCGTCGGTGCCACTGGAATGGTGGGGCAAACTTTTTTATTTGTACTGGCCGAAGCTCAAGCTCCCATTGAAGAACTAAGACTCTTTGCGAGCGAGAACTCTCAAGGCAAAAAACTCAACTGTGCTGGTAAAGATTATCCTGTGCACACTCTCAGCCTCGGTTGTTTTGATGGCTTAGATGTGGTGTTTTTCTCTTCTGGTGAAGACATTAGTTTAGAGTGGGCTCCACATGCTCAGCAAGCAGGTGCTTGGGTTATTGATAACTCTTCTGCCTACCGCATGGATCCAGAAAAACTTTTATGCATTCCTGAAGTTAACGGAAATAAATTAAAATCTTTTACAACACCGCAAATTATTGCCAATCCAAACTGCTCAACTATTCAGCTTGCAGTTACTTTAAAGCCAATTTTAGATCAGTTTGGCCTAAGCGACGTAAAAGTAGCCACTTACCAAGCTGTCAGTGGCGCTGGTATTTCAGCTTATGAAGAAATTCTTAAGCAAACTTCACAAATTAATAATTATGAAGAGGTCAAAGCTCAAGTACTGCCGGACGTCATTGCCTACAATCTTATTCCACAAATTGGCAGTTTTGATGAACAAGGTTTTTGTACTGAGGAAATTAAAATTTGCAGAGAAACACGTAAAATTTTAGATCTGCCAAAATTACCGATTTCAGCATTTACTGTGCGTGTCCCTGTTCTCAACGCTCATAGTGAAGCTGTTTGGGTCACTTTACCAAAAACTGTTAATAAACAAGATTTTGTCTCAGCTTTAGAGAAAGCGCAGGGTTTAACTCTGATTGGCGCCTCAAATCAAGTGCCTTACCCCACCCCTCGGCAAGCCTCAGGCGAAAATGGCGTTTTTGTAGGACGCATTCATCAAGACTCAGAACAGCCGCAAACCTGGCTCATGTGGATTGTTGCTGATAATTTACGCAAAGGGGCAGCCCTCAATGGTTGGCAAATAGCTGCAAGGATTTTTGACATCGGCTAAAAGCCGTGCTGTCATAAGTTTATGCGCATAGCAACAGCTCTCCAGAGCCTAATTTGTTTTTTTATTTTTAGCCACAGCTCTTTGAGTTTTGCCACAGCAACTTTTGCTGTTTCAAGTGGCTACTCCACTTATGATAACACGACAAGCACAACCAAAACTGTTATTTATGGCGGCATAGCTGGCACTTGCCTTGATGCCGCTAAAGATACTGCGAATGTATGTGATAGCTGCCAGGGGGATAGTACTTTTGTTTGTAATAACCGAAGCGTTTACTCAACTCTTAAACTTCGTTTTACTTTTAAAACTGACACCACAGATGATTTAACGAGTGCCAGTCTTATTATGCGCAAAGATTCAACAATCACTATTGAGCCAAGTCTCAGTACTGATAAATCCACCACGATCACAGCCAATACCGATCTTTATTGGCAGATTAGCTGGGGCGAACTGTGTGTGTATGCAGATTTAACTACAGATTGTGAGAGTAGTTTCAATATGCAAACTCTCACTCTTGGAATAGATAAAAATGGTGATGGAACTATTGATGGTGATAGTGTTAATTTACAGATTATTTTAGCTACTGTGGACCATACAAGTACAACAGAAAAGTATTTTTCTGAATGCTCTACAACCGATGCAAATAGCGGAGATGGACTGTGCCATTTTACTGTCGCTCCCGGAGATCAAAAGGTCTACCTTAAAGAGATCAGTTATGCACCCAATTACCCAGCAACATCAAATAGTGGAGTTAATTTCAATGCAGCTCGCCTTTATTTCTATCAGATAGATCCCAGTGCAACCTGCGACTTCACACAAATCACCAACCTCTCCACATATGGGGAGTTTCCAGTAACAACCACTAGCGGCGTGCCCAGCCTTGGTAGCAAAAACTCAGTTGGTAGCCTTACCAATGATTTAAAATATTGTTTTAAGTTAGCCAATGTAGATCAGGCCGGTAATGTCTACAAAACTGCGCCAGATTCTTTGGCTACTACAGCTTATCTCAATGATACACAACATTCAGCTATCCCAGGTGAAGTTTTTGGTTTGATAGAAAAGCAGGGCTGCTTTATTGCTACAGCTGCTTATGGCTCACCAATGGAAAGCAAAGTTGATGACTTTCGTCATTTTCGCGATCAGGTTTTACTAAAACATTCTTGGGGCAAAAAGTTTATTAATTATTATTACGACCACAGTCCTAAGTATGCTAAAGTGATTGCTCAATCACCAATATTAAGAGCCACCACACGTGTCATGCTTTGGCCACTTTGGCTTGGTTCACAAATATGGCTATGGATGGTGAACTAATGCAAAAAGTAAAAGCTTTGAGCCTTTTTATTTTGCTCGTTTCAACCTCAGCTCCCTTGTTTGCACAACTTCCAGAAGAAGCAGATCTTGAGACTAAACAAGAAGAACTTCTTGACCAAGAGTTAGGCGAGCCTCAAGAGGCTCCTTATCCTGGGGCCCCTGATAGTGAGTTTGCAGAGTCCCCAGAAATTCCTCTCTCAGAACCCCCAGCATCAGACATGGAGGCCCCGCCTGTTTTTTCTCCAGCTTATGAGGCCGCAACTGAAATTCAAGCACACCCTTTGGATACAAAAAAAGCAGGCTCTGAATGGATTCAACACCCCAATGCAGCTAAAGGTCTTTTAAAAATTGAAAAAGACGGCACTTATATTTACCGCACAAAATCCTCTGTAAAAAGCCAAGCAGCTTCCTTGCGAATTGGCACTCTACCCCCACCCAGTATTGAAGGTGCTGAGAACTTAAGTTATGCAGATTTTTATGGCAGTACCTCTTTGCCATTGATGAGTGTTGAATATGAGTGGAGTCCCTTTACCAGTTTTGGAAAACTAGGGTTACTTACTGGAATTGGTTTTGCTTCAACGACTGGTAAAGGACGCTTTAGAAGAGATCTTTCAGAGGCCGAAGAAGGCTTCACGCTGCTCGTCTTCCCTCTCAATTTGAGTATCATGTATCGCTTTGAATACTCTTCTACACAGTGGTTCATTCCTTATTTAAGCGGTGGTGGCCTTTACTTTGGAGTAGCAGAATCTAGAGATGATAAAGACTTTCCAACTCTAGCTGGCAGTCTTGCTGTAACAGGGGCTGGGGGAATTTTGTTTTCACTTAATTCTATTGATCGCAAATCGGCCTCTTCTTTAGATGCTGAGTATGGAATTAATAATATTTGTATCGCTTTAGATTGGCGAGTGGTACAAAGCATCAAAAAAACCATGGATTTTAGTGGCAATTATTTGGCCGCTGGTTTCACTTTTGATTTTTAGGACTCATGGAAAAACAAAGATTCAAATTGCTCATTTCTTATGATGGCACTGACTTTTGTGGTTGGCAGCGCCAGGATAAACTTACTCATCCCCCCAGTGTGCAGCAAATTGTGGAGAAATCCCTTTCCCAAATATATAATGAGCCTGTTGCTGTTTGCGCTTCGGGTCGTACAGATTCAGGTACTCATGCTATTGGTCAAGTGATTCACTTTGAAACCTCCAACCACCGCCCAAGTATGGATTTATGCTGGGCTTCTAGAGGCTCACTCCCCAGCAGCATCGTCATTAAAAAGGCGTGGTTAGCACCCAAGGATTTTCATGCAACCTCTTCGGCTACTCACAAGACCTATATTTATTTCATCCATAATCACATAAGACCTAGTGCATTAATGACTCGCTATAGCGCCTGGATTCGAGAGCCTCTAGACATTGACTATATGAATGCAGTCAGCAGTTTTCTTGTGAAAAAACAAGACTTTAAGAGCATGCAGTCAACAGGAACTCCTGTTAAAACTACCATCCGCGAGATCTACCAAGCTCAGTGGAAGTGGCGTAACCCACAACTTTTGCAGTTTACGATCACGGGAAGTGGCTTTTTAAAGCAAATGGTACGCAATATTATTGGCACAACGCTTAAATTAGCTAAGGATGGGCTCCCGCCAGAAACCATGGCCGAGATCTTAGCCGCCTGTGACCGGCGCCAGGCAGGGCCCACAGCTCCTGCCCAAGGGCTTTTCTTGCGCAAAGTTTATTATCCCTCAGAACTTGACAAGCGGTGCCGACAAATTTAGAACCACAGATCTTGTATTGGTAAGATTGTAATTCAAGCCTGTTTTTATGAGGTTAAAGTGAAAACTGTTTATACAAAAACTGAAGAAGTTGAAAGAAATTGGTGGCTCGTGGATGCTGCTGATCAAACTCTTGGGCGCCTTTCAACTCGCCTAGCAACTGTTTTACGCGGCAAAAATAAACCTACATACACACCTAATGTGGATTGTGGTGACTTTGTTGTTGTGATTAATGCAGATAAAATTAATCTTTCTGGAGCTAAGTGGACGGCAAAAAAATATTTTACCCATTCACGCTTTTTTGGCTCTTTAAAAGAGAAAACGGCTGCTCAAAAATTAGCAGATGATCCTGAATTTTTAATTCACGAAGCTGTTCGTGGTATGTTGCCAACCAATCGCCTCTCCCGTAGTGTATTGAGTAAGCTTAAAATTTATAAAGGCACTGAGCATCCACATGCTGCTCAAAAACCAAATAGTTTAACATTTAAATAAAAAACGAAAATAAAGGGTTAAAGATGTCCACGGAAAAAAAAGTTTTTTACGCAACTGGAAGAAGAAAAACTAGCAGCGCTCGAGTTTTCTTAACTCCAGGAAAAGGCAAAATCGAAATCAATGGTCTTACATCTGATAAATATTTAAAGCGTGCTGTTTCAAGAATGATTATTGTTCAGCCTTTTGATGTTGTTAGTCAGCAAGGTAGCTTTGATGCTCACATCACTGTAACTGGTGGTGGTGAATCAGGACAAGCCGGAGCCATTCGCCTAGGGATCACTCGCGCTTTAATGGCATTCAATGAAGAGTTCCGCTCACCACTTCGCAAAGCTGGTTTTGTTACTCGTGATCCAAGAGCTGTTGAACGTAAAAAATACGGTAAACATGGCGCTCGTAGAAGTTGCCAATTCTCTAAACGTTAATTTTAATTTTATAATTCATATTTTAAAAGGCTGGTCATGGACCGGCCTTTTTTATTTGTAAAACTAGTCTTAAAACTACTTTAGCAACTCTTAAAAAACGACAAGTTTTGTAATAATAACATAGCAAAAACCGCCCTTTTATAGAGCTCATAAAAATTAGTGAATTGTTAATTTATTGCATGATTGTTACCTCCTTATGATCAATTCAATTAGGAGGCTTTTTGGTGCTCAAACAATTTCTACCAATTACTGTATTAGTTTTATGTTTAAATCATATTGCTCTTGCTGAACCACACCCTATTATTTGCGATGCACAGGCCACTATTGAAGAATTAAAATCTTTAGGCATTGAATCTCGAAAAAAATATAAGATCTATACAATCGAAAGCCTGATGGGCAATGAGGAACTTCGAGAAGTAGTTAGAGCTTTTTATAAACTAGGACATAGTTGTCCGCAAAAAGACGTACTTGTAGTTATGATTAAAGAGCTTCTAGCCTTGGGTTACCCTAATGAGTATATCCCAGCTCTTGTCGGTTACGATTTAAAACTTGCAGGATTAAAAATGTATGAAATTGGTGATGAGTGGAATCGCCAGCTCGTTACTCCAGAGGATTTAAAAGAAGATTCTGTTTTAACAAAACTATATCGTTCAACACTGATTATGGGACTAAAAAAACCACGAAAAGATGAGGGGCTCACTCTTACAAGTGTCGGTACTGGTTTTTATCTTGGTAAACACAATGGACTTCATTTAGTGGCAACGGCCAAGCACGTTATTGCGGAAAACAGCGCTCGCTTATCAGAGAACGAAGCCTGTTTAAAATTCGTCTATCATTTTCCAAGTGGTGAAAAGAAGTTTTATACCGGAAAAAAGTGGCTTGGTTCGTGGAGTGATATCGACTTCGTTATTTGTGCTATAGACATCCCCAGTGCAGACGAAGCTGATTTTATTGGACGAGAGCTTTCATTTAAATCAAAAGTTGTAAATAAAAATACGGAATTAAGCACCATTGGCTTTAATATGTTGAATAAATACATGGGCAAACCTTATTTTGAAAAAAGCAATGATTGCCGAGTTTTTATTGGTTCAGAACAGGCTCAGAAAAAAGCCAATAAGTGGTCTATTGCAACTGGTTGCGATGCAGCTAATGGAGACTCAGGATCAGCTATAGTGGACCGTCATACAGGTGAATTGTTAGGATTTTTATCACAAACAAGCATAGTTAAGTTTGGTATTCCTTCTGCATTATTAAGTGAATTTTCAGAAATGCCAGATAAAACAGACACACTTTGGGAAGAGCTCTCATTAGCTGTTCCTATTGATAAAATAGTCTCTCAAGTTTGCGTTGAGACCTTATCAGAACCCACTGAGTCTTCTATAGCACTTCAGAGTCTGTGCAAAAATTAGTGTTTTTTTGTCGAAATTGTAGACACCAATCTTTATAAAAATGTCGATCATCTTCGCAAAATATTAAAAGTGTAAAAAATTGATTAACTTTTAGAGTTCTAATTCGATTGTCTCAATCGTTTTTTATCTAACATTAAGTCCAGGTGCGATATTCTGGATGAGTTAGTTAATGAACCACAATGAGGTAAATAAAATGAACTCTAAAACACCCAATATAGCATTGAAGCTTTTTGTTGCAGGGTTGGCCACACACTTAATGGCTTGCTCACAGGATACTGGCGGAGCCAGTTCTTCTGAGCCAATAAGCACAGTTATCCCCGTAGAAGAAGAAAATACAAAAGCCTCTATCTATGATCTTAATTTGCACCCATTAAATAAGACTGTGTGTGATCCATTTAATAATCAATCTTCAGAGACTATTCAAAATGGCTTGATGGCAAGCCTTTACTGGTTAGACAGCACTCAGCCCCATTATAGCTCTTATGTAGATTACATAACTCATGGACATAAATCTGAGCAGTCTTTATTTTTTGCAGATATGAATGTGCCAACAAGACCTTTTTCTGAAGGCTTTGCCACTCAATTAAATGATGCCCTTAAAGATGACCAAGGGAATCTCTTAATTGAGTATTTTGGCTTAAAATTTGAATCTGTCCTGAAACTGACGGAAGACCAACCCGAAGGAGACTATGAGTTGGCTCTTCTTTCAGATGACGGCAGTTCTTTATCTGTACTTGTTGATGGTCAATGGCAACAGATCATTGATAACAATGGTGTTCATCCAACAAAAATGGGTTGTGCAACAACAACACTTCATTTTGAACGAGATACAGAATATCCAATCGAAGTTCTCTATTACCAGGGGCCTCGTTTGCATATTTCTAATGTGCTAATTTGGCGACAGGCTTCTGAAGCGGGCAAAGATTCTCAGTGCGGGAAAAGCGGCAACCATCTTTATTTTGATCCGGACCATAACTCCACTCCACAACAAGCCTTTTTAAACTTACAGACTCGTGGATGGAGTATTGTCGCCCCAGGAAACTTTATAATTCCACAGCAAGTTTCATACAATCCATGTGTAGAGGGAGTGGCTCCAGTTATTTCTAACTTCAAAATTGAAGAAGTTTTCTCTAATGAAATTCTGCTTACTTTTGAAACTGATATTCCTGGAACATCACAAATGAAAATCACTAATGTAAATACTGGAAAAATCACTCTCACGAATAATGACAATAGTTTTAAGACTAAGCATCTTGTTCTATTAGAGAACTTAGAAGCAGATACACAATATAAAATTCAGGCAATTAGTTTATCTGAAGATTTTGGCAAGGGCTTTAGCGAAGAGCTAACAATCAGCACTACACCTTAAAAGGCCTTGGCACTTATTCATCAAGAACATAGTTGGCAGGATCTACAGGAACATTGTTAACTCGAACTTCATAATGCACATGAGGCCCAGTTGATCTTCCTGTATTTCCAACAGCGGCAATCACATCCCAACGAGAGATTCTCTGCCCTGGTTGAACATAGATTTGAGAATTATGTCCAAAACGAGTCACAACACCATAACCATGATCAATAGAAACAAGTTTACCGTAACTCTCATCAAAACCTGCAAAGCTCACAACTCCATCAGCGGGAGCGTACACTGGAGAGCCTGGTGCCGCTGCAATATCCAACCCATTATGCATCGCTGGTCTGCCAGTAAATGGTGATACTCGATAACCAAAGCGTGATGTAAACCAACCTTTAGCAGGTTTGATGCTTGGAGTGGCATTTAAAAGACTTTGTCTTTCTGATAAGGTTTCCCAAAGATCAAGAACCCCTTGCTCTTTTAGTTGAGTTTCTTGCACAGCACGATCTATGCGGATAGCAAGAGAGGCATAATCACGGTTGCCCTCAATAGACAGCTCCCCTTGAGTTTCATTAGGTTGCGCTTTTTGTAAGAACGGTTCATCGGCGCCGAGAACCAAGCCTGCAGGCTCACGATCCACATCTACTTCTGATTCAACTCCGTCAGCTGCTTGACCTACCTTTGGCAAAGGACCAATTGCAAGTTTCAAAGCACGATCTTGATCATCCACATTGGTGATTAGTTTTAATTTAGTAGAAAAAGTTTTTACTCTCTCAAGACTGTTTTCAAGAGCGTTGAGTTTACCCTCAACAATTTGAAACTGCTTTGCCAGAAGAGCATTCTCGCCGCGCAAATGTTTATTCTCGACAGACTGCGCAAGCAATCCAATGTAATCAAGCACAACTGCTGTTGAAGCAACTAGCAAAATAGCCACAACAAAGCCGCCAACTCTCAGCCAAGAAGTTGGAATAACAATTTTTCGAGTGGCTCCTGCTTGATTCATAGCAATAAACAGGGTGATCTTTTTCTTGTCCAAAAAGGGACCTCCACAGAACTATTATACCTGGTTTTAATAATAGGTTCTATCTATTGAGGTCCAACTTTCAAGTAAGAAATCTTACATATTAATGCATAGCGAAAACTTAAGGACTAAAGTAGATTAGCAGGGCTGTAATATTATCATCGCCGCCATTGGCTTTAGCTGCCTCAATACATTTTTTAACAACTTGATTTGGCTTATTTTCCTTAATTATTCCTGTTATTTGTTCATTCGAAACCAAGCCCGAAAGCCCATCCGAACATAATAAAAAATATTCTCCGGCCTGAATCTCGCGCTCTATCACATCACACTCGACCTCACGCTCATATCCGACGCTGCGAGTTATTACATTTTTGCTAGCAAAGTTTTTTGCCTGATCTTCTGATAAAAGCCCAGCTCGCACCTGCTCGTTTACTAATGAATGATCTTCTGTCAGTTGCCACAAATTAGAGTCCTTAAACATATAAGCCCGAGAGTCCCCAACATTAGCTATATATAAAAAAGGTTCCCGGTAAAATGCCATGACCATAGTCGTGCCCATACCACTTAAATCCGGAGTTTTTTCTAAAGATTTATCGTAAATTTGGTGACTGGCTTCTCTAAATACACGTTTAAGGATATTACGAGGAACCTCAGTAGACTGAACCTGATTAATAAGGCCCTCGGCAATTTGCACAGCCATCGAAGATGCAACTTCTCCACCTAAGTGCCCACCCATTCCGTCAGCAACAATATAAAGCCCAAGCTCATTGTTGAGTAAATAAGAGTCTTGGTTTGTTTCGCGCTTTAGACCTCGGTCGGTCTCGCACCATGCTTCAAGTTTCATATTATTTTATTAGCTTAATCTCACAAAAGGCTCCAGACAAGCCTCAATTCTTGAGCCTTTTAAACCGATAAGTGACTTGAAGATGAACAAGCACCGTTTATTTAAACGCAGTTTAATCGCCTCATTAATTCTCCATGCACTCATGTTGATAATGGTGTTATTTACACAAAGCGAACCAAAACCAAAAACTGAAACCGTAACCATTGAATTAATTGATCCTTCGGAGTCTGTTACACAAAATAAAAAACCTGAACAAATTGTTGAACAAGATAAAGCCATTAATGACGAACTCTCAAAAGATGCAAAATTTTTAAGTCAACATAACCAAACTGTTAAAAAACAAACTGTAAGTAAAAATCATGGCGAGTTTAAAAATCAAACCAAAAATTCAGTGGCAGCTGGCCAACAACAAAACCAGTTTTCTCCGCAAGCAAATAAAAAACTGGCCAAATTTGTACCAAAACTTGATTTACAAGCTGGCTATAAAAAACAACTTGTAAGAGAACAGGCTATGGCAAAGGGCCAACAGGGTTCAGCTCAGCAGACAGAAGTAAGTCAAACAAGAGATTATTTAAAAAATGTAGATGAGGGTCTTCAGACTCTTCTTACGACAAGAGAGTTTGTTTATTATAGCTACTACAATCGTATTCGTGGACAACTCGCTCAACACTGGGAGCCCCTGATAAAAAAGAAAATTATGCATATATTTAAACAAGGTCGAACTATTGCATCAACTGATGATAAAATCACAAAGGTGATGATCATACTTGATCCCAAAGGCACTCTTATTGGAGTGCAAGTTCTTGGTGCTTCTGGTTTAAGAGATCTTGATGATGCAGCGGTTGAAGCATTTCGTGCTGCAGCACCCTTTCCGAACCCACCTGCTGGAATTGTAGAAAAAGATGGCACCATTAAGATTCGCTGGGATTTTATCCTTGAGGCTTAAGAGCTAAAGTAGGTATAAGCAACACTAAGACGAGACAACTAGGAGATCTGCTGTGAGTTCATTTAAAGTCAATCGTGATGTTTTAAATAAGATTGCTATGCGCGCCCACGACCTGGCGACACAAATGATTTATCAAGCAAATCACAGAAGTGATAAAGAAAAAG
>CAYMKD010000019.1:0-15149 GCA_964390435.1 uncultured Pseudobdellovibrionaceae bacterium
GGATAAAGTGGCAACACCGTAATATCCTCACAGCCAAGATTTTTTAAAGCATTCAGTTGTTCGTTTATAGAGGGAGCCCCATAGCGCATAGCAAATTTAACAATAAACTCATCTCTTAATTCCTCTCCAACAAGCTCACTGAGTTTTTGCGTGTTCACCATGAGAGGAGAACCTTCATTTGTCCAAACTTTTTGATAAGCTTCAGCAGATTTAGGTGCCCTAAACGGCGCAATAATAAAATTCACAAGAGCAAAACGAGCTGGCCAAGAAATATCTAATACATAAGGATCCATTAGAAACTCTCTTAAATAAGAAGCCACATCCTTACTATGAGCACTCTTAGGTGTACCTAAATTAATAAGTAGCACTGCCTTTTTCATGCTTCTAACTCCCTTTGAAGATCTACACTCATCGATTTAGAGGACTCTAGAATTTGACTTAGACCCAGACGCCCTAAATAATTACCATGCAAATAAATATTCTTAGGCAAAAGATTTTGAATTTCTATGAGTATCTTTTCTAACTCCAAAGTATAATGAGGTAGTGCCTTGGGCCATCTCTGTATTCTAGAAAATTCAGCTGTAGCAGCTTTAGCAAGTTTTTTTCTATCAGCAGAAATGAGTGATAGAATTTCGTCATCACTTTTATCTATGATATTTTTACTAAGTGCTCCTCCTAAAATCCAAGTTTCTGATCTAAGTTGACTACGTCCCTCAAAAATATCAGCATTAAATAAAACTCCCAGACTGTTAAAACTTTCTGCACTAGGAAATAAAATCCCAAAACCTTTTAGGTCACTTGATTCTTTTTTATAAAACTGCGTCACACTTACTAGAGGTAACAGTTCAATTTCTTTTAATTTCGCTGATAAGTCAGCTGCCTGAGCGCTTAAAATCTGAGACGAAGCTTGAGGTCCACAGCAAAGCACAACAAGTTCTGATTCAGGTAAAGAAGTGATCTCTTTATCTAAAATTATTTCGACTTTATTATTAACAAGATAGTTTTTTAAACTTTGAAGCAACTCCTCCATACCAGATTTTGGTGCTGTGGTCCCACGATACTTTAAAGGCTTTGCTTTTGTTTTATTAAAAAAACGATTTAAAATTAAAAAAGAACTCAGTTTTTTTGCATCTCCAGCATAAATTCCAGAAAGACCCGGAGACAGCAGATACTCTGTTGCCCCCTTACCAAGACGACTCTTGCCCCATTCATAAATACTTAGCTCAGGTTTGGGCTTAAGTGTTCCACACACGTAATTTAGAGCAAATTTAAATAGCAAAACAGTATTCTCAAATATACTTAAAGGCCACTGCCTCGCTCGCCCTCGATAAATAAATCGTTTGCGACTTTCATTTTTAGGTTTAATAAGCTCAACACCTAAATCTTCAGCTAACGCAAATAAGCTCTCAGAAGCTATCATTCCATTTGCTGCAGTTTCTATTAATCCTAAAGGGTGAGCGATGGTCTGAATAAGTCCGCCAACACGATTTGATTTTTCATAGATTTTTACATGAAAGCCTTTTTTTACTAAATAATAAGCAAGTGTAAGACCACTAAACCCTGCACCTATAAGTGTAACTACTTTATGTTTATTCATTATAGAGATTGTGAAAAAACTCTTGTTGAGGGTTGTTTTGAGCGCAGTCTTTTATCTAAAGCCATTCCTGCGTTTCGTAAAAATGGCCTTCCGAGCTCCGTCATTTTTAATACTCCACTTTCTATCTGAACAAGCTGATCTTCTATCATGGAGTGTAAAAAGTTTTTAACATCTTCCTCTTGATTATGATCTTTTAATTTAACAGCACCAAGAGTCATAAGAGTTAAAATTTGCTCACGATAAAATAAATCTTCATTAGACAGTTTGTGCCCCCTAAATGTGGCAATTTTTGATTCTGCAATTTGTTTTTCATAAACAGGCAACACCTTTTCGTTTTGATGAAAACAAGTAGGAGATTCAGAAATAGCACTCACACCTAAACCCAACAAAATTTCTGTACGATGATCTGTATAGCCCATAAAATTTCTGTGTAAACTCGCATTTTTAAATGCTTTCGTAAGAGCTTCATTAGGAAGAGCAAAATGATCCATACCAATCTCAACATATCCAGCAGATAACAAAATGGATCTTGCAACCTCATAGAGTTTTCGTTTGCTCTCACCAACTGGCACATCCTCGTCTTTAAACAATCTTTGTGCAGGCTTTATCCATGGAACCATAGCAAAACTGTAAAGAGCAATGCGATCGGGCCTGAGCTCTACGGTAAGCTCTGACATTTTTGCAACAGAAGCTTCTGTTTGTTTAGGCAAACCATAAATAAGATCGTAATTAACAGATTCATATCCAAGATCACGAGCCGTATAAGTGATACTTTGTGTAAGCTCAAAAGGTTGAACACGGTTTACTATTTTTTGCACTTCTGGATTAAAATCCTGAACTCCTAAACTGATACGGTTAAAACCTAACTCTCTCAGAGCTTTAAGTTGATCCGCATTGGTTCTTCTTGGATCAACTTCAATAGATCCTTCAAACTCATTTTGGCTAATTGCTGTATCTTTTAAAATAGACTCCATCAAAAAATGCAATTGATCAGCACTTAAAAATGTGGGAGTGCCGCCGCCCAAATGAACATGTTTTAATTGGCGCTTTTTAAACTCTGGTAATTTTTCTAGATAAGTCTGCCACTCAGTCAAAATAGTCTTTACATAAGGAGATTCTAGCTTGTGGTTTTTAGTTATACTTGTATTACAACCGCAAAAAGTACAAAGAGTTTCACAAAATGGAATATGTAAATACATGGACCAAGAGGTCTTTTCATTGTCTAAGCTTTTCGCTAAAGAGTCCAACCACTCTTGAGTGGTTGGACTATCCTGCCAATAAGGTACGGTTGGATAACTTGTGTACCTGGGAGCAGGAACATCATATTTGCGCAATAGTTCAGGACTAATCATTTCAAAACCTCTCGTACAGTTTGCACAATGTAACGCACATGAGATTCAGGGGTTTTGGGCAATACTCCATGACCTAGTCCACATACCCAGCCTCTTCGTTCTTCAACAGATAACTTTCGAAGTGGCTCTAAATAATTTAAAAAAGCTTTTTTAAACTCATCCTCCGGCAAAAACATAAGATTTTGATCAAAGTTTCCTTGGACAATACCCGCATGAGGAGTTTTCAGCACATTTGCTAAGTCAAAGCGATGATCATAACCAAATCCAGCCCAAAGATCTTGTTTCCAATTCTGTGCAAGGTAATGATCTTGCGTAGCTCCTTTAATATAATATGCTAATTTTTTAGGAAAGATCTCAGCTAAACTCTGAAGCCCTGGAACAATCAAGTCGTTAAAAAGTAACGGCGACAACTCCCCTGCGGCTGTGTCAAATATCATCACAACCTCAGCTCCACCTTCAAATTGCAATTCAATATTAGCTTTTAAAAGAGGTAATAAAGTTTCACAAAAGTGTGGATAAAGAGAAAGTGATTGTTTTGATTTTTGCAAAGATCCCTTATGCGCTCCTTCTACAGCGTAGGCAAATAAAGTCCAAGGCCCCCCAACAAAACCAATTAAACTTTTATTGCCTGGCAAAACTTCACGTGCCTTTTGCATTGCTAGTTTTTGAAACTGTAAATGAGGCAAAGAATCTTTAACCGAACTCAACTTTTTGATATTAGAAGCATCTAGCCTCCACCCTAATTCAGGGCCTGTGTCTTCGTATTTAAGCCCCATTCCCATGGCTTCAAGGGGAAAAAGTAAATCACTAAATAAAATGGCTACATCAAAATCAAAATCTTCAATAGGTCCAAGAGTAACTTCCGCAGCTAGGTCAGGGTTTTTACAAAGCTCCATAAAACTATGCTTTGCTCTTAGATTTTGGTAGTGCTTATGGTAACGTCCTGCTTGACGCATAAACCATATTGGCGGCACGGCTTGCAATTCACCTTTAAGTGCATTTTGAAATTTTTGATTCATAAAGAGTTCCCTTCTTTAGCTATGCCCAACCATTGGTAACCTACACCTCGTACAGATTTAATTAAGTCCCCTTGTTGATCTCTTAAAATAGATCTAAGTCGAACAATCATATTATCAATTGTTCTTTGACTCGGAAACTGATCCTCACCCCAAAGACGATTCAGTATTTCATCTCGACTCAAAACTAAAGGAGATGCATTAATTAGCAGCTGTAGCAGATCCGCATCTCTACTTTGTAAACGCTCTACTTCACCATCATCATGCTGAACCGTCAAGGCACTCATATCTATTTGCATGGATCCGACTTGATATACTTTAGATTTATAATGATTATCTAGCACATGCTTTACTCTTAATAAAACCTCTCTGAGATGAAAAGGTTTTGGAATAAACTCGTCAGCACCCATTTCATAACCTAATAGGCGATTTTCTGCGCTGTTAAGTGCTGTCATAAAGATAAATGGCACAAGCTTATAGGTCTTCATGCTTTGCATAACATCAAACCCAGATGCATCAGGAAGCCCCAAGTCTAATAAAACCAAATCAAAATCTTTTGATTTAAAAAGTGCCATGGCCTCTTCGCCACTTCTTGCCCAATCCGTTTGATAATTCTCTTTTTTCAATCTCTCACTGAGAGTCGCTCCGAGCGAGGCATCATCTTCAACAAGCAAAAGGTTTTTCATGGATTTGCTCCAATTGGCAACTTTAACTGCACATAAAAACCCGCATCTTGTTTTAAAAATTCCACATCTCCATGCATCTGCTTTGAGAGCTCTTTAACAAGATAGAGACCAATTCCACTGCCACTTTGTTTATTATGCCTAACAAACAAGCTTGCTAAATTCTTATAATCTCCATCAAAGCCTTTGCCACTATCTCCTACTAACAGGGAAACTTTGCCAGAAGATTTATTTTGTATCTCAATTGTCATTTTTGTAGCTCGTCCGTGCAAAACAGCATTTTGCATCAGATTTTTAAAAATACTCTCAAGTGCTCTACGGTCCCCTCTGAGTCTTACATCTTGATTAACTTCTAATTCTAAGTTTGGCCAATAACGAGCACAACTCAATACAATTTCTTTTAAAGAAAGGTCTTCAAAAAAGAATTGCGATGAAGCAGCCTGTGCTAAAAGCAGTGAGTTCTCTAATTGCAAATCAAGTCTCGCCGTATCCTGCAAGAGACGAGACATTAAAGTGTTGTGTTCAGGTTCAAGTGTTAAATCCTCTTGCAAACTCTCTGCCTGCAAACGCAAGCTCGTAATAGATGTACGCAATTCATGAGTGAAGCTTGCAAAGAACTGCTTTATTTGTAAGTTCCTTTTTTTCTCAACCATAATATAATAAAAAAGAGCAATTCCTCCTGCAAAAAGCAAAATAAAGAGTGTTACACCTTCAGCTAAAAGCATTCTTTGATGCCCTGCTAGCTCAGAAGCTGACTCCAAATTAAGTGCACTTAATTTATCTATTTGACGTAAATTAAAAATCAACCACCAAGCAGCCAAAGTACAACTAAAGCCAATCCAAATAGATACAACTAAATAGCGCCAATCAAACTTAGGAAGTGGCCGCATACGCCCTCTCTGCAGCTTTTATGATTATGTCGCTTGCATGAGATAAAATTTCTTCACTGTGGGCCCATGAGATGAAACCAACTTCATAGCCACTTGGAGCTAAGTAAACCCCTTCATCTAAGCAATTATGAAATAGTTTTGCAAAAGCCTCTTTATGTCCATTTGGAATAGAGCTAATTTGTCTTATGGGTTGTTTTGTCTTTGCGTGCAGCCAAAAGAGAGAGCCAAAATAGCTCATCTGCCAAGGCAATTCTCTTTGTTCAAAAGCTTGATTTATTTTTCCTGCAAAGTCTTTTGTCCTTTGATTTAAAACTTCATGAAGATTTAATGATTTTGCTTTTTTTAATGTTGCAAGACCTGCACTCATTCCCACAGGATTTGCGCTCAAAGTTCCTGCTTGGTACACAGGTCCACTAGGAGCCACAAGATCCATAAGATCTTTTCGACCTCCATAACAACCAACCGGAAATCCACCACCGATAATTTTACCATAGGTCACTAGATCTGGCTTAATGTTAAGAACTTCGGCCATTCCCCCCATTTCAACACGAAAGCCAGATATCACTTCATCAAAAATCAAAAGACTGCCATGAGATTTTGCTGTTTGTGCTACTTTTATTAAGAACTCAGTTCGCTGCTGAAGCAAACCATAGTTAGCTGGCAAAGGCTCAATAATCACGGCCGCTATTTCCTGACCATATTTTGCAAACATAGCTTCTAACTGAGCTTCGTCATCAAGAGGAGCGACAAGTGTTTCAGCAGCAACATTTTCAGAAACTCCGGCGCTGTCGCTAGTTGCCAGTCCTGCGAGTCCACTTCCTGAGCGAACCAACATCGAATCTGCATGTCCATGGTAACAGCCATCAAATTTTAAAATGTATTTTCTCTTCGTTGCAGCCCTAGCAACTCTAAGTGCACTCATCACTGCCTCTGTACCTGAAGATACAAATCTCACTTTATCAATAAATTTAATTTCTGATAAAATCCACTCAGCTAAGGCTAAAGAATATGGCTCACAAGCTCCAAAAGACCAAGCCGTATCAATCATTTCATGAACCACAGCACTTACTTCAGGATCGCGATGCCCCAAAAGCAATGGGCCAAAACTTTGACAAAAATCGATGAGCTTAACCCCTTGAGTTGTAGTGATATAAGCACCCTGAGCAGATTTAAAAAAAAGTGGATTTCCCCCTACACTTAGAAAGGATCTAACTGGACTGTGAACTCCACCAGGAGCCACTTTTAAACTGCGAGTAAATAAATCATTTTTGTCTGTTTGAGTCATAAGAGTCCCTTTTTTAAGAGAGTGAACCGACCATTTCCTTTAGCCAATCTTCATAGTCAAGAAAAACACGGATTCGGCCTTCAGAGCCAAGGAATTGTTGCAAAGTTTTATAGGTTTTTCCAGGCCCGCAGGCATGTTCAGCTTCAATCAACCAAGGATTTTTTTTAAATGCTTCTGTAAATAGAGAGCCACTTTGCCAAAAAAAAGACTCTCTACCTGTAAAATCTGGCATATTTGTTAACTCTAATTCATAAGTTCCAAGAGCTTCTTCATCAGATCTTGCTGCGTCTTGGTGCGTAAGTCTTAGCCACTTTAACTCTTCTCCAACAAGCACATCTATTGAGGGACGAGACTCCCCCAATGATTCGTCACAACCAGTCACCCATAAACCTCTTTGCGCCAGCTCATGCCAAGTTTTTAATCCAGCTGTCCAAAGTAATTTACCGAAAGCCATAGAGTTATCTTGCCAAGCACTTTTTCTAGCAACATAGAGCGCTTGGGCTTTTGCTAATTTTTTTTCTCCTTTAGGAGTTAAATTTAAAGACTTTCTTGCAAAAAAATTTCTGGCCTCATTGGGTTTGGGCCAGATTTTTGCTGGCTCTCTATTCTCTGAAGAAAAATCAGAAAGACGCTGTCTTTTCTTAAGACGCTCTCCTTGATCCGTTAAACCTTGCAAGTGAATGATTTTGAAATGTTCTGTTGATTGAACACTTACTCCAATTTTTTGATGACAACCACCACCATAAGAACCCAGTATATCTCGCTCGAGCTGAACATCATGCCAAGTGTTTTCACAATGAATTGAGTTAAATAATTCTTTTAAATCCTCTCGGTCCGAACGCACCTCAATAGCAAGAGCCCCTTGAGCAGCCGCACTTGGATTGGTCATCAGTGGTAAGACCATAAATTGGCATTCTTTTAAAGAGTTTTTTAAAAAATTACGAGTCTCAGAGAATTCAGGTTTTTGAGTTGTTAAAAGTCGATCCAGAGCAGCGTTAGCTACTACAAGCCCTGAAACCTCCTCACTCTCTAATAATTTTTTTACTCGTGTCTGTACATTACCTCGCACTGAAGTAAACTCTATTTTTACTTTATCTAAAGGAAGAAAATTGGGAAGAAATGATTTTAAATTGTACTCTCTTCGCGGTGAAGAAGAGTAAATCTTTAATAAACCTTCAGATTTAAAATTTTTAATGAACTTTTTTTTTACTAAGAGTAAGTCCCTTTGATCTGCTCTTGGCATTGTAGCTGTGATTGTAGTTTGTGTTCTTGCTTCTGTAGGAAGATCTTTCCAAGAGTGAACTACACAGTCAAAATCCCCTTTAATTAGACCCTCAATAAAATCTTGAGTAAAAACTCCTTTTTCAGGACTTTGCCAAAGGGGAGTTTCTAAATTTTTGTCACCTAAGGATTCTCGAAAAAAATATTCAACTTCAAGTTGTGAGTGCTTTTTCTTTAAGGCTTCACCAACATGGTAGGCTTGAATTTTTGCTAAGTCACTTTGACGAGCTGCAATTTTTAGGCGCATATGTCTTCCCACCCAAATGGACGCATTTGCTGGGCGAGATGAAAACGTTTTTCGGTCAAATCATGAATAGCTTTAAAAGCCTGGTCAGCAATAGGTTTTAATTTAGACTTGGTATCCATCACTTCTTGAAAAATTTCTGCCAATCCTATGCATTCAATGCCCTCAACTGGATCTTTTTCTGAGTCTTCACGAAGATCTATTATTTTATGCGGTCGATTTACAAATAAGTTAAGCCATGTATTTATAGCAGCAGAACTTACAGGTGCGGCGACTATAACTGCTGAGACATCATGTTTAATTTTTTCTTGATCAAGTTTACAAATTTGAATCTTTGGATAACGCTCAACCACCATCGTTATTTTGTGTGCATTTCTAACATGTAATGAAAGTTGTCTATCATCTTTATAAAGCCAAGGTAAAATCTCTTGAGCTAATTGACCACCACCAAATAATGCCACAGAATTATGACCTTGGAGGTGTCGTCGAACAAGGCTTCCATAACTCTGGCTACCTAAATTAACTAAATAATTTTGACGAATAACCTTAGCATCCGTTAGCAAGCTTTCTGTCCATTTTTTTGCAATTGGCTGCCAATTGAGCTCCCTATCGCTAAGCTGAAATTTTGATACCAATTCTCTAAACTGACCTAAAACCTCGGTCTCCCCCAATAGAGGAGAATGCAATCCACATATAACTTCTAATGCGAAGCGATAAGCTTTGGCACCAACAAGGCAGTAAGGTCTTAGTTTATGGGGAACTTCATCCAGCGAGCCATATCCAAAAGCTATTTCACGCAAACAAGTCTGCCAATGAAGCCAAGTAGGGTTTAAACTATCTACTAAGTTTAGATTTCCAAACTCAGATTTAGTTTTGTGAATTAATATGATATTTTGCATGAATGATTAATTTATTCCAAAGCCCATAAGTAAATGTCACAGTTTTGTCATAAATCAAGATGAAATTTTATTAAACGCAGTGCGCGCCTTAAGTCGGTAGAAGCTTCTTAAAAATTAAGACCAATTCCGACTGTCCCATAAGCAGAAGCGAAGGCTGCTTTTTTATTTAAAGAGCTATCGACGTAGCTGTAACTTTTAATCCCAAAGCCCGCCTCTCCAAAAAAGGATTGAGACCATAAAACTTTACCATGAAAATTTAAGGCCCAGTTTGAGTCTAGCTTCACATTAGAATCAAGTGAGCTCATGTAATATATAAACTCCAAGTCCGTAAACTTAGGGTAACGCATAAAAGGCAAAATATTAAATAGGTCATCAAACACTTTAGGCATCGAACGCCCCCAAAAAAAACCTGCACCTAACATAGAGCCTGCAATACTATTAAAATCTACTTTCTGATAACCACCAATAAGACCCCAGGTTTCATCTCTTCCCCATATTCCAGGCTTTAGGCGGTACTTGAGATCCGCATTTAAAACACTTATCGTAACTTCTCTGGCACTTGACCCACTACCCAAAGTAAAACTTGCAACAGATTGAAAGTATTTAGCGCTGAGCCCCCATCGTTGACGGCTTAAATAGTGATTATTCCAACCCAATATATTTTGGGCCCAGATATTATAGGCAGCTTCTCCTAAAAATACTGTTTCTAAATTACTAGTGATGACACCACTAAGACGAAGACTGAGCTCCATTGGGTAGCCCTTATAAATTTCATAAAAGGCTTGCCAATCCTTATCATTTTCATCAGTTATGATTAAATAACTGCGATTCATTTCTCCACTTTGAAGGGCTTGATAACGCCACGCAAACTCCTCTGAGTCAGCTCTGAGAACTTCGAGCTCATCGGATCTTATTTTTGTGTCTTGTGCTTTTTCACCATAAATTCTTGTGCCGTTTGTATAAGTGCTTGTGATTGTATTATCTCTTAACCATGGTCTGATTTCTTCGGAAGGTAGGTCTTCAAAAATAAAGCGTTGTCTAAACCAGCCTCCACCAAGACCCTCTACATAAGCTTTTGAGTCAGATTCTCGAATATAAGTTGTCCAAAACCTGCGCAGATCCCCTATTGTTTGCTGCCAACCGATTTTACTAAAAAAGCTCGAATCATCTAAACCATTCGTAAAACTTAGAACAAATACATTTACATAGGGATTTTGACCCCAGCCACTTAAACGCAATACTCCAGGAAACTTTGTTTTAACCAACTCCAGTGTATTTAGTTGTCCAGGAATTACTGAGAACTCGTAACTCGCACCAGAAGAGAGTTCAGCAAAAAACTGCATAGGCTCAAAAGACTCTTTTATCGGCAACACCTGCTTTAAGGGAGCATTTTCATTTTGAATTAAAACCCTTGGACGAACAGGATCCACAATACGAACTAAGCTTAATTTGTTTCCAGTCGTCTTAAAACGATGTCTTTGTGTGCAAAGCATAGAGCGATTTTCATCTTGCTCATAGGTAAAGCAAAAACGAAAGGGCTCATCAAACTTACCCAAATTTTTATTTTTTTTGTCAAAATCAATAATACCAAATTGACTATACCAAAATATATCCCGTTTACGCTCTTGAGTACCTATTAACTTACTCCAATCATTTAAACGATTTTGCCAGTCTTTTTTATCGCTTTCTGTGATTCTATAGCTCCAAAGAATATCTCCTGTTCGTGATATCACTTCGAATAATCCACGCTTAATAAAACTTTCAGGCCACTTAATCATTAGAACTGAAGTGTTTTTTGTCTCGCCCAATAATTCTGGTAATTTTGCGTCCCAACGGCTTAAAGGCATAATAGCGACAATAAAAGAATTATTAGATATAGAAACAGGGCCCACATTTAAAATTCCACCGTTCTTCTCAGTCAAGTCATACTCGAATTCTAAATTAGGCATACTGACATTGTTTTTTATAGGATCAAAAAAAACTGGCTTAGTGTAATCAGAATTCTCGCGATTGTTATAACCAGAAGGCATTGGCAGAAGCCGCTTAGATTTAGCTTCTTGCGCTATTAGTAGCTGCGGATAATAAATAATGACTAAAAAAGCCAATGTGAGAACAAGTTTCATATACTGCCTCATCATATTACACCTAGACCCATGCAAGTATGATAAAACCTTAATCTATCTTGCTACAAGCTCAAAAATACCTCTATTCGGTTTTATTTGCCTCTGCGAAGGGTTCCGTGTAATTTGGCCCAACAATTAAATTTTTAATGAGGGTCTGACGAATGGCTTCACCACGCACTGTTTATGAAATGTCGATTAAAAAAATCATTGACCATACTCCCACGGTTCGAGAACTATTACTAACAGCAGTAAATCCGGAGCAATTTGAGTTTAAAGCAGGCCAATTTGTTATGCTCCATGTCCCTCAGGAGCCAAAACCAGCTCTAAGAGCTTACTCAATTGCCTCAACAGACCAAAGAAAAGATGGTTTTAATCTACTCTTTAAATATGTTGATAATGGCGTTGCTTCAAAATTTGTTTGGTCCCTAAAAGGCGAAGAAAGCCTGCGATTTACTGGCCCTTTTGGAAAGGTCTTTTTTAAAGAACCACCGACAGAACAAATTGTATTTCTAAATACAGGCACTGGTCTTTCTCAGCATTATTGCTATTTACAGTCTAAAAAGGAACTTTACCCAAACTTAAAGTATCGATTGCTTTTTGGCATTCGCAGTGAGAGCGAGATTTATTATCGCGATGAACTTGAAGCACTGAAAAAACAACTTCCTAACTTTAGTTATGAGTACGTGATCAGTCGCCCATCTGAATCTTGGCAAGGCAAAAGAGGTTACGTACAACATTTTATAAATGAATTTGACTATCTTAATACACCCACTGCTTTTTACCTTTGTGGCAATGGTGGAATGATCAAAGAAGTTAAAGCCACTTTAGCGGAGCAAAATTTTGACAAAAGTCTAATTTTCTCTGAGGCTTTTGATTGAAGATAACAAACATACGAGCGACCTTTGATCTATGCATTGCAGCCCTGTTTTGGGGATTTGGCTTTATTGCTATGTTTTGGTGCTTAGATAGCTTCACTCCGATTCAAATGACAGGGCTTCGCTTTGCCCTTGCTGCTCTCATAAGCCTTCCTTTTACCTTAACTTCAAAAGAAGTTTTCTTTTTCCCCAGTCGAGCAGGCATTATTGCTGGTGTTCTTTTAGGACTCTCTATCGTTTTTCAATCCTGGGGCTTACTTTATACGAGTATTACAAAGAGTGGTTTTATAACAACTCTTTATATCGTAATCATTCCCATCATACAGGCTCTTCTGTTAAAGCAACACCTTTACCGCTGGCATATGTTTTATGTTTTTATAGCCCTCATAGGAGTTGCCCTTATTGTTGAGCTTCAAATGACAAAAGCAAATTTAGGTGACTTGCTTACATTGTTTTGTGCCCTGTTTGCTGCTATTCATGCGGTTTGGCTTGGTGTAAATAAAAAATTCACTACAAGGCCGTTTCTATTCAATATGTGGCAATCTCTTTGGGCCTCTATTTTATTTTTGGCCTTAAGTTATTTTGAAGAGTGGCCACAGTTGTCTCAAGTCAGCTCAAGAGCTTGGTTTGGTTTGTTTGCCCTAGTTTGTGGATCCTCAATGATTGCCTTCACCTTACAGATTAAAGCACAAAGAGTTTTAGCTCCTGCCACGGCAAGCATGATTTTTTTACTTGAATCCCCCTTTGCTGCTTTTTTTGCGATATTACTTCTAAGTGAGAAAATGTCAGCCTATCAAGCACTAGGAGCTGGTCTAATATTTCTTGCCGCAACTCTGACCTCACTAAATGAGGGAAAAGTAAGTTATATTAGTAATTTAGATGGTTTGAAAAAAGCAGAACATTAGCTTTTAAAAACTTGTTAAACCCTGGCAAAAATGCAACTCACCCAGCTAAACCTTGCCAGCAAGCAGATTCTTTTTTATGAGTTAATAATCACTTTATTTTTTTGCGAGGTTTTATGAAGGCTCTTAGCATACTTATAACTTTTCTTGTTTGTACGACCACTGCTTTGGCCTGCCCTAAAGTATCTGGCCACTATGAAAAAATACCGGGTTCTGATTATCACAATGCCGAAACTCCCGAAGAATATATTTATTTTTCTGCAGAAACTTTTGATTTAATTCAATCAACTACTGATTGCAAAGTTACCATGAATACCAGTGGTGATTCATTTACTTTAAAATATGATGCACGAACTGATGCCTTTATCTATCAATGGGATGTTGCTTGGTATAAATTTGGATTAAGAATTAAACCTTCAAGCCAAGGTGTTTCTTTAACTTATAGCCGAAGTCGTAACTTCTTAGAAGGTGTTGCGCCCGTATTCACTCACTCTGCCGATTTTAAACGCGAAACCATTGAAGAATAAAGATAACGCTAGAACGCGTCTTATTCGCGCAGCCTCATTACTCCACTAAGAAAACTCTGTAAAATTTGATGCATTTTTTTTTGCATAAAAGCCGGTGCCAAAGTGCTTAAGACCGCTGCTGTTGCAAAATGATTTCTGTAACTAACTATAAACTTAGTAGGGTTTATCGCAAAAGCTTGCTTTAGATAAGACCTGGCCTCTTGATCAGAACCATCAAAGTAGGCAAGCATTGCCAATACTACATAATGATTAATTTTAGAGATCTCTTCGTACTGCTTCCATTCTCTAGGAAAGAGCTGCTCTACTTTAAACATGAGCTGCTCCCAATGTTCATGATGAAGCTTTATGTTTCTAGTAATCTGTCCTGAGCGAGTTCGATAATGAGTTAAAATCTTCGCAATACCATGTATCTGTGTTTGTTTTAAACCTAAAACTCGGTACCAGAGCTCAATGTCTTCTACTACTTTCACATTTTTTGAAAATCCGCCTAAATCTCTGAGAAGCTTTGTCCGAGCCACAACCAAGCTTGTAGTTGCAATCCCTTGACCCTGCATAAAATCACTTGCGCAATAAGCACGAGACTCTGGCAGATAAGCTAGGCCAAATGTCTTTGTTTCTTCATCGATTCTCCTCCAGCCAGAAAAGCTCAAACCTACTTGAGGATTTTTTTCCATATAATGTAGGTGTTCTTCTAGTTTATTGGGGAGCCAAACATCATCAGAGTCTAGAAAAGCTACATAATCAGTTTGCGTTTGTTCTAGAGCTAAATTTCGTGCCCCACTGCTGCCTTGATTTGCAGTTTGCAGTACTTTAATTCGCGGATCATTGGCAAAATTATTGAGAATAACCATAGACTCATCTGTTGAACCATCATCCACAATAAAAAGCTGCCAGCTTTTGTAAGTTTGTTCGCGCACAGACTCAATGGCTTCTGCAATAAAAGCCTCAGTGTTATATGAAGGCATAATAACGGTCACAATAGGCTTCATTAACTTTTAAAATACCGAGGGATTGGCTTAAAAACAATCACAGTTTTATCTCAGGTAGAGAAAGGGCTAGTTCTTTAAAAAATGAAGATTTTTTTGCAAGCTGTCTAATATAAGGTTCGATATCTTCTTTGTGAGTTTTTGGTAAATCATTTAAATGATAAATATGCTCCTCAGGAACATAACGAAATGTAAGATTGATTCTCCTAGTAACAAAATTCTCTATTTGTGAGCCTAGTTCCGAAGTCCACTTGCGCTCCACTCTTTGCACACGATGAAACAGTTCATCTTTAAAGCGTTTACCACCAAATATTTGCAAAGATTTATTTTCTAACCACTGTTGTAATACAACCTGACTTTGAGCCTGTCGTTGCTTAGAGGATACAAATTGAAAAAGAGCTCTGTCTCCTAAAGATAGCGAGGCCACAGGGCCTGGTTCGTAATCTCGATGTTCTCCCACACGTGCGCGGTCTTCTTTTTTACCATTAA
>CAYMKD010000020.1:0-13943 GCA_964390435.1 uncultured Pseudobdellovibrionaceae bacterium
AGACGTACAACCTTTAGCAGCTTATTTTAGTTTAGACCCATATGAAAAACTACTTAAAGCCTTAGAAGGTCTTCTTTATGGAGATATGGCACGACTTGGTTATGGATTTGTGCCTGTACTTGGGGATTTAATTGATCTTTATGAAGCCGTTGCCGGCAAAGATTTTTTTAAAGGGACGTGGTTATCTACTGAAGATCGCATGCTCGCAGGACTCTCTGTGTTGGCGGGAAGTAAAGAAACCTACAAGTATGCGGAAAAAATTTTGCATGGTCCTGCAAGTTATATTAGTGAGACTTTTAATAAGTATCGGCAGATTAAGAACGTAGAAAACTATAAGGGGTTAGAGAAGCTCAGTGAAATGGCACAAGTCAAAGGTATTCCTGATGATTGGTCAGTGAAGGTGTCAAATCCTAACAAAAATGCTAACCAAGGGATTGAGTTCACGCATCCAGATAATGAGCATACGAAAATAAGGATTATGCCAGGGAAGCCAGGAGCTGATTATGAAAACTCCAAAGGTGACTATGTTAAAGTTCAAAAGGATGGGGGGTTTTATGATAAAAACGGAAAAAGGGTAGATGAGAACACTGAGGCTGCCCATATACCAATAGATGAATTTGATTTTTCTATCTTTAAGGATTGGGAATGAGTTATTTTTCGGATGAAGAATATTTTGAAAAGTATAAAAGATTAGACAGGGAATATATCAAGATATCCTATATTATTTTAAATAGCTTAGAAATGTTTGCCGCAGCCCCCGAATCTTTATTAAAGAATAATTTTAGTGCCTTTGCCGTATCGGATACGCATCATGATTTTGATTCAGATTGCGACTTATTAAAATCAGAAATGCGAAGAGGAATTTTGCCAGAACTAAACTGTAAACAACTCAAAGAACTTTTAAGGTGTCAGAGATATCACTGGGAAGTTGATCTGATTGCTTTTGAAGATGCTAAGAGAGGATTAATAGAAAAAAGAGCCTATGCAGAAATCAATCGCCGTCTCGTAGAGCATCCCCTGTGGGAAAAAATGGCCAAGCAATCCAGGAAAACCTTAAAGCTCCTTCGTCGCTCAGCTGCAAATCCCTAAAGTTTTTTATTAGTAAGAAGAATTTCTTGGTCACTTAGACTACAAACGTAAGGCGAGACAATAAGTCCTGCTTTGATGGCAGTTTTTAATTTTTTTCCATACTCAGGATCAATATGATCCGCTGTTTTAAAACTCGTACAGTCTTCACGTTGAATTGTAAAAACAATTTCGGCACTAAATCCTAATTCAATTAGATGCATAAGTTCATCAATATGTTTTTGTCCTCGTGTCGTGACAGCATCTGGGAACATAGCAACGCCATTTTCTGCTAAAGTGACGTTTTTTACTTCGACAAAATGTAAATCGGATTTAATTTTTGATTTAATTAGTTCTTGGATATTTTGAAATTTTAGGCTTCCAGCTGCGGGAACATTTTTAGTGTCAGACCAGAGAACAAAATCAATACGGCTGTCATCACTGATTTTAACCTCACTTTGACATTGAGTGTATTTGTTCCAAGTGGGCCAAAGCTTTTTCTCCCAGGCTTCGCGCACAAGTTTATTTGGATTAGATGTGTTAACTCCAACCAATGTTCCGTCAGGAGATTCTGTGATTTCAAGTGTGTATTTAAGTTTTCTTTTGGGATCATCATGAAAAGAGACCCAACACTTTTTGCCAGCCTCAAAGCAGCCCTTCATGCTGCCGGTGTTAGGAACATGAGCCACTTCTGTTTTACCATTTATTTCTATATCAGCAAAAAAGCGCTTATAGCGCTTAATAAACTTGGCTTGAATGAGTTTTTTTTGAAATAGCATAGTAGCTACGCTGATTCTTTTTCCAGGCGTTCTGCAATCCAAATTTTAAGGAGAGTTTGATAGCCAATGTCCCCCTTTTTCTTTGCTACTTTGCGAAGTTTAGAGACCATTTCTTTAGGGAGTCGAATACTTGTAGAAACACCAGATTTAATTCTTGGCTCTGGCACAACATGTTCTGACTTCAACTCATCCCACTCATTTGGGTTGTACTTATAAGAGCGTGTTTTTTTCATAAATCCCATCCTGTTATAATTCGAGCAGTGGATGATCCTAAATCTTCAAAAATAACTCGCAGCTTTCTGCCCGCATTTGTTTTGCCATCAATACGGTAGCGTCTTGGACCATGCTTCTTTTTATTAGGTGTTATAAGATAAGGATTAAAGAAAACCTCCTCGGCTTCCCAACTCCAAATCTTGTGTTTACTTAGGTGCTCTTCGTTATTCTCATCCCAAACAAAAAAGAACCACCTTTTACCGCGAAGCCCAGTCACGGTACATTGTACCTCATTTGTAGCTACAAATCAAGATGGAGACATAGCAGCTACTTTTCCCTAGAAAGCCAGGGGGTTGAGTTAATTTCTTCTTCAGGTGGGTAGTCGCCCATCACCTCGCTCATGAAGTGGTAAACAACTTTTCCTTGAGGGTTTATGGCAAGAATGCCTCCGAGTTGCCAGAGATCTCCGGCTGCTTTTTCATATGCCCCTTGCCGCTCACCCTTCATCATAGTTTTAAGGCCATTAGTAAGTCCTCTTGGTCCAAGAGTGGCTAAAAATCCGCGATTAAAACCTGAGGCATGAAAGCTTTTAAGGCTCGGATCTGTATAAATATTGGCTTGCTCTAGGTCTAGGTCTTCTTTGAATTGCTTAATAAAATGAGGCTGTCCATTGCCAATAAAGTAGAGTTGGCTACGTCCACCATCGAGGTATTTGTCGCGATTCCTCCATACCTCTTTGGCGTGGCTGCGGCACATCAGGCAAGCGAAGTGACGTAAAAATACAAAAATACCTGTTTGCTGTTGCCAAAGAGAGCCGAATTTAAACTTTTCGCCAGCCTCGTTGGAAATTTCACATTGGGAGAGCTCTAAAATGCGGACTTTATTTTCGTTTGTTACTTGTGGCATTGGAGCAGCTTAATCCTAATGCCCAGCGCAAAGCAAAAGGTACCAGGTACCTAAAAAGTGACTTTAAGCAGCATTAAAGATAGAAGTAAGTATGTCGCAAATATCAGACGAAAAAGACAAAGCTATTACTGAGGGTGTTTATCCTGAAGTAAAGCCCGTAAGAGAACCTAAACCAAGTTGGTTAAAAGTAAAAGCGCCTGCTGGTGAAAACTACAATCGCATTAAAGGCATGCTTGGTGAGTTGAAATTAGCAACGGTTTGCCAAGAGGCGAAGTGCCCGAACATAGCGGAGTGCTGGGCCGGCGGAACAGCCACTTTTATGTTAATGGGCGAAGTCTGCACAAGAGGCTGTCGCTTTTGCGCTGTAAAAACTGGAAATCCCAAAGGGAAAATTGATGCCCTTGAGCCTGAAAAGGTGGGTTACTCTATTGCCCAAATGAATTTAGAGTACGTTGTTATCACCAGTGTAGATCGTGACGATCTTCCTGATCAGGGGGCAAGTCATTTTGCTCGCACGATTAATACAATTAAAAAATTAGATCCGAAACTAATTATTGAAATTCTAACTCCCGATTTTCGTGGTGAACAAAAATTGATAGAGCAACTGGCCGCAGCTAAACCCGATGTCTTTGCACACAATATCGAAACTGTAAGACGGCTAACTCCTAAAGTGCGTGATCCAAGAGCCACTTATGACCAAACGCTCAAAGTACTTTCGATGATAAAAGCTTTTGATCCCACTCGTTATACCAAATCTTCGATTATGTTAGGTTTAGGTGAGACGGATGAGGAGTTAAGGCAAACCCTCAGAGATCTTCGCGCGGTCGGTTGTGATGTGGTGACTTTTGGACAATATCTACAACCTACGAAAAGACATTTAAAAGTCATAGAATATATAACACCTGAGAAGTTTAAAGCTTGGCAGTTAGAGGCAGAGTCCATGGGATTTTTATATGTTGCCTCAGGGCCTTTAGTGAGAAGCTCTTATCGAGCTGGTGAGTTTTTTATGAAGGGTATTATTGAAAAACAACGAAGGGAGAACCGCACCCATGTCCACAGAAGTTAAATTACCAGAAATTGGTGAGGGCGTTACAGAAGGTGAATTAGTAAAATGGTTGGTAAAAGTAGGTGATAGCGTAAAGCCAGACCAACCTGTAGCTGAGGTCATGACGGACAAAGCCACGGTGGAAGTTCCTTCTCCTGTTAGTGGAGTTGTCAAAGAATTAAAATTTAAAGAAGGCGATGTTATTAAAATTGAGAGCATCATGTTAACTCTAGAAGGTGGTGGAGCCACAGCTGCAAAAACCAATGGTGCGGCTCACGCAGATGCAGCAAAAGCAACACCAGCGAAGTCTCCTGCACCGGCGACATCAACAGCCATGAGTGCAGCAGCTCCTACGGCAGCAACCACTTCTTCGATTCATCCCCCAGTTGCTGACAGTCGTGTACTTGCTACTCCGGCCACTCGTCGCATGGCTCGTGAAATGAGTGTGGACATTAATCAGATAGCTGGTTCAGGCCTTGCCGGCCGTGTGACAAGAGAAGATGTTACACAGTACGGTCGTGGCGCGGGAGCAGTCAGCGCTGGTGAGCCTGTGGCTTACCGTGCTCCTATGACAACTCCTCGACCAGCATATCAGGGCCCAGGTGGAGCACTTGAAGAGCGTGTGCCTATTCGCGGAGTACGCAAAAAAATCGCCGAAAACATGCAAATGGCAAAACACATTATTCCCCATTTTACTTTGATGGATGAAGCCGATGTGACGGCACTTGTTGAAATGCGTGAAGGCTTAAAAGAAAAAGCCGAAAAAACCGGTGTTAAAATCACGTACTTACCGTTTGTTGTGAAAGCTCTGATTGCTACAGCTAGAGAGTTCCCGATGTTCAACGCAAGTATGGACGATGCAGCTCAGGAGATCGTTTATAAAAAGTATTTTAATATCGGCTTTGCTGCGGACACTCCAAATGGTCTTGTTGTTCCGGTGATTAAAGATGCAGATCATAAGACAGTGATTGATATCAGTCGTGAGATCTTAGATCTTTCTAAACGAGCAAGAGATGGCAAGCTTAAATTAGAAGAAATGAAAGGTGCCACGATCACAATTACGAACATCGGCTCTGTTGGTGGAACCTATGCAACGCCCATTATTAACCACCCAGAAGTGGCTATTTTGGGAATGTATAAAATTTCAGATAAACCCATTATTAAAGATGGCGAGTTAGCTGTTATTAAATCTATGAATTTTACTATCACTGCAGATCATCGCTTAATTGATGGCGCCGTGGCTGCAAATTTCTTAAAAGCTTTTATTCAGCGGATTCAAAACCCAGGCATGCTTATGCTGGACTTAATGTAAGTGAGGTAGACAGTGTCACAAAGTTTTGATGTTTGTGTTATCGGGGCTGGCCCTGGCGGCTATGTTGCGGCCATTCGCAGTGCTCAACTAGGTTTTAAAACAGCCATTGTTGAAAGAGAATTTTTAGGCGGGGTTTGTCTTAATGTGGGTTGTATTCCATCAAAGGCGATGATTGCGGCAACTCATTTTTTACATAAAGCTCAGCACGGTGCTCAAGAAATGGGTTTTGAATTTAAAGGTGATATTAAAGTTAATATGCCTCAATTGCAAAAATGGAAGACTTCGGTTTGTGATAAAATGTCTGGAGGAGTTTCACAGCTTCTTAAAGGAAATCAAGTTACGATCCTTACAGGTGAAGCACAGTTTAAAAGCTCAAAAGAAATTATTGTAAATAATCGTCAAAGCACAGACACCATTCAGGCTAAGTATTTTATATTAGCTACCGGTTCTCGTCCTATTGAAATTCCGGGGTTTAAGTTTGACGAAAAAACAATTATGTCTTCAACAGGTGCTTTGGCTTTAAGTGAAATTCCAAAATCTTTGGTAGTTATCGGTGGTGGCTATATTGGCCTAGAGATCGGCTCTTACATGGCCAAACTAGGCACTGAAGTGACAATCGTAGAAGCCGCAGCAAAACTTCTCTCTGGAGTAGTGGATCCAGATTGCGCTCAAGTGGTGGCTCGAAGATTAAAGAAAAATAATATTAATGTCCTCTACAACACTAAAGCCAAAGCACAAAAAAAAGCAGGCTCTGGTTTTGAAATCACAGTGGATGCTGGTGGAAAAGAGCAAACAATCAAAGCTGAGAAGATATTAGTAACTGTTGGTCGTAAACCAAACTCAGACCAGGCCAGTTTAAAAGCCATTGGTCTTGCAATTGATGAGCGTGGTTTTGTAAAAGTAGATGCTCAGCGCCGCACTAATGTGCCGAATATTTTTGCCATTGGTGATATTGCAGGACAACCCATGCTTGCTCATAAAGCCAGTCATGAAGGTGTTATGGTTGCTGAGATTATAGCCGGAGCCAATCGTGTGTATGATGCTAAAACAGTTCCAGCTGTGGTTTTTACAGATCCTGAAATCGCCTCAGCAGGAATGACTGAAGAAGAGTGCAAAGCCAAAGGCTACACAGATCTTAAAGTAGCAAAGTTTCCGTTTGCAGCGAATGGCCGTGCTGTTTCTTTAATGGAGACAGATGGTTTTGTAAAAATGATTGCTGATAATAAAACCAATGTTCTTTTAGGTGTTCATATAGTTGGTCCTGAAGCGAGCAACTTAATTAGCGAAGCTGTGCTTGCCATTGAAATGGGCGCTCGCTTAGAAGACTTGGCTCTTTCAATTCATCCGCATCCAACTCTTGGTGAGGCAATGATGGAGTGTGCAGAAGCTGCTTTAGGACATGCAATCCATGTAATTCAAAAGCCATTATCACGAACTAAAGAGGCGAATACTTAAAGGAGACCTATGCACTTGCAAACAGAGCTAAGTGACATAAGGCTTGAAGACTGGGGACTTGTTGATTACAGCGAGGCCCTTTTACGTCAGCAAGAGTATGTATTACAGAGAGCCTCTAATTTAATTCCAGACACAGTGATTTTTTGTACTCATCCACCAGTGGTCACTTTAGGTCGTGCCACAAAAAGTGACGATTTGCTTGGCTGGCAAGGCCAAACCGTGGAAGTTTCACGAGGGGGAAGAGCCACCTACCATGGACCTAGTCAGCTAGTTGTGTATCCAATTTTGAATTTAAAAAAATCAAGACAAGGCCGCCCAGCGCAAGACATCACAGGTTATTTGCGTGTGTTTGAAGATGTCATTGTTGAGTGTTTAGAGTTTTATGGAGTTCAAGCTGAAGGAAGAAGCTTGCAAAAAAAAGATTCTCTAAATCCTGAGCAGGATGAAACTGGCGTATGGGTCGCTGCGCGTAAAATAGCTTCTTTAGGCATTGCAGTTAAAAAATGGATTAGCTTTCATGGGGCTGCGATTAATTTAGATTTTGATGAAAGAGCTTTTCAAGGGCTTAAGCCATGTGGGTTTCAGCCGAGTGTGATGGTAAGCCTCGAAGAGCTTATCGGTAAAAAAGTTTCACGTGAAGAATTTAAAATGCAGTTAGGGCAAAAGCTTTTAAAAAAACTTTAAAAATTTAATTAAAAGGATTTAATTAAAAGATATGCGATTTTTAAAGAAGATTTATTATTATTTTAGACGACACCAACCTCAGACGTTTAAGCCTCTAGTTTTAGTTACAGGATGTGGCAGTGGAATTGGTCTGGCTCTTGCTAAAAAACTCTACCGACAAAATACTTACCGTGCTGTTATTACAGCGCGCTCAAAAACATTAGAGAGATTAAAAAAAGAATTCACTGAAAATGAAGATTTTATTTTACGACCTCTTGATATTACTAATGAACAGGAGCGCGATCTTCTCATTGAAGAAGTAAATCAAAAGTGGGGTGGTGTAAATATTCTTGTTAACAATGCAGGGATTTCTTATCGCGCTGTTGTTGAACACATGACTGAAGCCGATGAAATAAAACAAATGACAACAAACTATTTAGGTCCGATGGCACTTATTAGAGCCGTGATTCCCAATATGCGTGAGCAGGGGCGTGGTAAGATTATTAATGTCTCCTCAGTAAGTGGAATGCTTGCGATGCCCACCATGGCCTCCTACAGTGCCTCAAAGTATGCTCTTGAAGGAGCGAGCGAAGCTCTTTGGTATGAGATGAAGCCTCTTGGTATTGATGTGGTTTTAGTTCAACCTGGCTTTATTCATTCTCATTCATTTGAAAAAGTATACTATACTGAGCGCTCAAGCCCTGAAATTTGTGAGATTGGTCCTTATTGTGATTACTATTACTACATGACGCCATTTGTGGGTAAGATGATGAAGCGTTCAATCACAACACCTGAGAAAGTAGCTAAAACAATCTTTAAAGTGATTCGCACAGAAGATCCTCCGTTGTGGATTCCTGCAACTCCAGATGCTGTGGTCTTTTATTATATTCGTCGATTGATGCCAAGACGTTGGCTCTTGCCATTTTTATTTTGGTGCTTGCCCCATGCTAAAAAATGGGGCCAAGCTTATACAAGAAAACGGATTAGTTAAAAATTACTTCTCTTTTTTATCGATACTGATAGCGAACTTTTTAACACCACTGGATTTAATCACATCTAAAATACCAATAACTTTGCCATGAGGGACTTCACGATCAGCTGCAATAATGGCTTGCACATCTGGATTTTTTTGCACTTCACTTTCAGCTTGTGCTCGGATGGCAGTTTCATCGGCAGCCTGACCATTGAGAAGGACTTGCCCATCTGTTGTGATAGAAATACTGAGTTGACTGGGAGTTGTGTCTTCACCACTAGAGGCTTGTGGCAGGTTAACATTAATACTTGGTTTCATGATCATAGGAGCTGTAACCATAAAGATAATTAAAACCACCAAAATAATATCAACAAGGGGGACGACATTGATTTCTGATATCGGCTCATCATCGCCGCCAATACGAGCAGCCACTACAGACCTCGTTTTTTAGCATAAGCAAGACAGAGTTCTTTAACACACTCTAAGTTCTGCATAATGCCTTTAACTTTTCTTTGAAAGTAATTGTAGAAAATGGTTGCAGGGATAGCCACAAAAAGGCCTGCCGCTGTTGCAATCAAAGCTGTAGAAATACCAGCCATAACGGTTTGCTGACCTGCTTGTGAACTCATTGCGAGATCATTAAAAGCTTTCATGATCCCCAAAACGGTACCAAGCAGACCAATATAAGGAGCGTTTGAGCCAATCGTAGCTAAAAAACTTAAAGAGCGTTCAAGGTCGGGTCTCTCGGCTAATGAAAAAGCATTAAAAGCTTCTTCAAGCCCTTTGCTGCCACTTTCTTTAACATGCTTTAGTGCGTAAGAAAGAGCACGTCCCTCTATTGTTTCTGGGTCACGCGACATATCTTCTACATCGTCAAGGCTGTTAGTTTGTAGAGCTAACCTGATTCGACCACGTGTTTTAGCACTGCGTGAGTCTACTTTTCTCAAGGCAAAAAATCTCTCTAGAATCATGCCAATGCTGAGAATGCTTAAAACAACAAGGAGCCACAGGACAACTTGATCGGCGGTATTGGCGATTGCAAAAATTTTTTCTTGTAACACAGCGAAAAACCTCTCTATAAGACGAAAATTGATTAATTATCGCTAGAATAAAAAGAGCAGGTCAAGTTATTCTATACTCCGTTATGAGAGTTCTGTCGTTTGTCACTTATTTATTGTCTTTGAGCCTGCTTGCTGGTTGTCAGCTGCAACACAACTCAAGACCGAACATTATTCTAATCGCTGTGGATTCCCTTGGCGTTAATGATATCAATTGCGCGGATGCTGCCGACACGGGGCGGTTAGGTTTTGCAATCTTATGTGGTGAATCCGTCAGGTTTACTCATGCTTTTACGCCCTCAGTCTTAAGTCAGCCAGCTTTGGGTTCTATTTTGACAGGCCAGTACCCAATGGACATTAAACTTTCACACAATGGATCACAGGGCTTAGTTCCCGAAGTAGAGACACTTGCTGAAAGAGCTATTTCAGTTGGTTATCGAACTTCTTTTATATCAGGTGGTGCTCCCATTTTTCGAAAGTCTGGATTTCACCAGGGCTTTGAGATTTTTGATGACTCTTTAACTCCAGAGTTAAATCGCATTTATCGCCCCGTTGATCAAAACTTTCATTCATTAACTAGTTGGGTAGAGGGTCTAGGAGGAGATCCCTTTTTAAGTTTTGTTTATGTACCAGATTTATTGTTTTTAAATGCAGATACTACGACAGATCTTGGAGAACTTAGAAACCGCTCTTTAGAGAGTCAACTTGATGAGCTTGACGAGTCACTTTATTATTTAATCGACAATTTAAAGAAACAAAATCTGTGGGATCAAAGTTACTTTATTTTAGTGGGCTTAAATGGACGAGCTCATGTTCATCGCACAAGAGAGCTTTCTGGCTTTAATCTTTACAGCGAAAACACACAAGTTGCTTTATTTGTTAAACCAAGTCGTAAAAAAGGTGATGTGGCTTCAAACTGGAAGATTGATCACAATGTTAATCTAGTCGATTTGGGATTTACTTTGCATGATCTTGCTGGAGTTGAACTGCCGGCTAAAAATAAACTATTACCTTCTTACTCATTGAAAGAAGCTCTTCATACAACAGAAGTTTCGTGGCCAGAAGATCGAATTTTATTAACAGAGTCCGGTTGGGCTGACTGGCATCAGTTAGGCAACTCTAGATATTCAATAAGATTAGGCCATTGGCTAATTATATATGATCAAAATATAAAAATTTATAATACATTAGCGGATCGGCTGGAGGTAACTCCATTAAATATTAAAGACTTTAATGTTCAAAATCTTTTAAAGATGAGTGAGCCAATTAAAAATCAATATCAAATTGACCCTTGGTCTTCTGTAGATAATAGCTTACTAGATAAATTTTATTTAGCTTTTTTGCAATGGACGGGCTTACCTGTTAGAAATGATTTGTACAACGATCTGCAAAGGTTGGCACGTCGTCGTCCTTTAGATAGCCAATTGCAGGGTTGGTTAGCAAATATGGCTGTACAACGACAGAATTGGCCAGGTCTTTTAGAGATAGCAACAAATTATAAAAATAATAATTGGCAATTTGTAGCCCAAAGAAATTTAAAATCAAAAAAAATAATTCCCCCAGATGACTGTTTGGGTTTGTTGACCTTTAAATCTATAGAAAGAGATCAGTTGAAGAGTTGTGAAGACCCTATCTTTCTAGAGTTTATGGAGTGGCAATATCTTGCTAAAACCTCAGAGAAAAAAGAAGTAGCACGAGAGAGATTTTTGCGAAGCTACATGACCTACTTAGTAGATCAAAGAGTTGCGGAAAATAATTATGCCGCAGGTCTTATATGGGATGTGTCCATTCAACGTCCAACGGGTCCCCATTTAGTTGAGCTTGCTATGGCTCTTCCTAAATTTCAAAAAGTTCAAGCTTTTGTAAAAAGACGAATCGGCAATTAAAAAGACCAGGTATGCAGTCCCAACCAAAAAGGCATATCGGGTTCATTTAAAGCGAAGCTTTGGCTGATTTTTGCTAAATCTGGATCGGATTTTAACTCTCCCCAAAAATCAGTTGTCAAAAATGAACGATTAATTAAAAGAATTTGGTCTGTAGGTTGGGCTTTAAAGCTACTTATTTGTAAATTGCAAGTAGTATCTAGTCCCAACATATTTGCAGGCAATGGAGGTAGGTATTCTCCCTGACTCAAATCTGAGGATAAATCAAAACCTGTCGTCAATGGGATTGGATTCATCTGCGGACGTAATAAAAAAGCATTAGAGCTTCCTAACTGAACAAATGAAATTTCGCTGTGTTTTTTAACAGCTGCAAAAAGCTCAACACCACTACGATATTGATCTTGATTGTCATCTCTATAGAGCATGTCATTGGCAAGCAGACTTGCGATACGTAGGTGATTGCAAGTATTAGATAAGCAGCTTAAATACTCAAAAGGTGTTGTGACTTCTAAATCATTTTTTGCGGCTTGAAGATAATCTGACATAAGAGTAATTACTTTTTGTGCGCTCTCAGTTGCTCCCCACGCAGTAGCAATTATCAATAAAGATTCATCTTCAGTGATAAAGATTTTTGGAGTAGGTCTGAATATTTTTCCACCATAGAAGCGATCTTGCAAAGGCACTTAGAGTCCTCCATATTTCTTGAGCTTCATGGTAGCTTTTTTATGGTACTCATCTGTCACAGTATTTTGCTCAATAATTTTGCGCCATTTTTCTTTGGCTGACTCGACGTTGCCAAGGCTCTCTTCAATAACACTCTCTTGATAGATGGCACGCATTTGTTTATTGATTTCTTTTTTTATTTTTTCTAGTTCGTTTTGCGTCTTTTCATTTCCCTCATCGATTGCCAAGGCGTTTTCTAAGCTTGCAATAGCCTCTTTAAGATTTTTTCCCTCGTAGTGTCTTTTGCTTTCTTCTAAATAGTGATTTACCTTTTGATTCAGATTTCCCTGAATAGAGGCAATTCGACGGCTTGCAATTTTTTTATATCCTTTAGGATCTGGTAAACTTGTTTTTATAAGAGCCTGATAAGCGCTGATAGCCTTTTTAGGATCACCCGATTTTCTAATTCTTTCTGCCCTTTTAAAGAGATTGGCTGTTTGTCGTAATTTGTCGTTGTAAGCTTCTCTTTGAGCTTCGCGTATTTGTTGATTTTCTATCTGCTGTTCTAGTTTGGCTTTTAAAGCTGAAATGAGCTCATGGTCGGGGTTAAGTTCCAACGCTGGTTGCAGACAAGTCTCAAGATTTTCCATACTCGTATTTTTATTCATTTGTTGAGTGCAGGTTTTAACGACAGAGCGGACTTTGCTTTCCTGTTCTCTGGCATCAGCTTCTTGTTTTTCTATAAGTGCTTTTTGTCGATTAATCTCAAAGGCTGTACGGCACTGTTCTTCGATTTCTCTTGAATCTTCGTACTCAGGTACAAACTCATGAACCTTAGCAATCTCAGAAGCTGCCAATTCGTATTTTCCCTGCATAAAAAGATTTTTAGCTAAATTATAGCTGTGTTTCACAAGAGATTGTTTTTCGATACTAAGCTTAAGAAATGGATCCTGAGATTGTGCAGCAGCAACATTAGCAGCCTCTGCTCTTTTCTTTTGATCTTTATTGCCTTCATCAATAACGTAAAAAATTACTCCAGCAATTAAAAGAACAATGCTAAATATAGCAACTTTGTTGCTACGCCAGTCAGATCTTGATGTGACTGTCTGAGGACTTAAGTCATTGGTGCTCATTGAGCGAATAGCAGTTTCAGAGTGTAGGACAATTGGGCGCTCTGTCGCAATATAAGGGTCTAGCAGTTGATTACTATTAATCAAAGCTAATTTTGTTTCATACTCTGGATCGCGTATTTCAAAATAAAGGCTGTAATCAAGAATAGAAATTTTATCGCCACTGCGAATTGGTTGAGGCTCGCTGGTAGAAATAGGGTTGTTATTTACGAGTGTTCCATTTGCGCTACCTAAATCTAATATATAAAAGCCTTGAGAAGTTTGACTAATTTCAAATTGTTGTCTGCTAATACGTGGATCATCAATAAGAATTGAGCAAGTGGAGTCTCGACCGGCTATCCAGCTAATTCCCTCTAGTCTTATTAAATTGGACGTACCACTTTGATCTTTAATAATTTTAATGTAAGGAACGCCGCGAACTTGTCCTACACTGGTTGCTTCATCAAAATCATTTAAGTCTTGTTCTGTTTCTACAACCTGATGGTTAGAAACGGCAGGCAAATGTGAAGCTTCTTCGGCATTTTTAACTTCAAACTCATATGGAGTAAGGTTAAAAATACTTCCATGACTAACCTGCAGCTCCCTAACATTTTGCCCGGCTTCTTGCACGGCTCCATATTTAGCTAAAACTTCTACTTTCCACAGACCAGCATCTTCAAAAATTTTAAAATGTTGACGAGAAATACCGCTTTCTGGCTGTAAAACTAGGTCACAGGTTTCTGCACGCCCAGCAGTTATGACCTGACCTTGCAAAAGGGGCAGTTCTTGCACAACTTTACCATGGAGTTTAACAACTAA
>CAYMKD010000020.1:13953-15095 GCA_964390435.1 uncultured Pseudobdellovibrionaceae bacterium
TATACAAGATTATTCTTACATTAAAGAAAATAATTAACAACTAATTTAAACATTAGTATCGTCCCTCCATAGCTAAAGAGCATTCATCATAATATGTTTTTGCTTGCGTATAAGTTTTATCATTTGGATCACGGATCATAGATAAAACATTTCTATAAGCAGATTTGCATAATCTAGAGTTGCCCTGCTGTCTGTAAAATTGTCCTTGAGTCATATTGAATTGAACAATCTCATCAAAACGCCTTTTTGCTAAACTTAAATATCTTCTGGCAAGTGCATGATCAGGATAAAAAGATAGGGCAGCTTGAAAAGAGACAATGGCTCTGGAGTATTGTCCAAGTCGATAATCTCGAAAACCTTTTATATAATAGGCCTGCGCAGATTCGTATTGAGAGCTTAATTGTCCTGTAGATTTTTTCTTATCTATTATTCCATCATAAGTTAAACGTGATTTTTCAAGATCTTTTTGTATTTGTTCAGTAGTTCTCACCTTAAGGTCTGTGGATTTTTTTTCTGGACTGCTTGTAAGTAAATATATAAATGCAGCTAAAATAACTGCAATGATGACATAAAACCGAATTTTAGCAGAATCCGTCTTAAACCCTTGACGAGGTTTAGTCTGCTTAAAGCCAGTAGGTTGAGGTCGATTCACCTGAGGTTGAGGCAAAGGTGATGATCGAGCTTTTATATTGGCCTCTTGAATTAAACTTAAGTGAGTTGGTTTTTGTGGATTTGCAACAGTTGGTCTTTCAAAGCCAGGCGCATAAATTTTAATTTCGGTATCGCCTAAAGTAATTGTCGTATCATGATAAATACGTGTTTCACGTGTGATTTGTTTATTATTTACTAAGAGATGGTTTTTAGTGCTGATGTTTTTAATCATTGGTCCTTTAGGCGTCCAATAAATTTCAGCGTGAAATCGACTTGATTTAATATCACTTGTAAGTGCAAGGTCATTCTCGGGATCTCTTCCAACCTTAATAACATCTTTATGAAAGGTTGTTGTGCTTCCTGCTCCTGGTCCTTTAACAAGTTGAACCATTAATGTGTGGGGTTGGTTTTGTAGGGCTTGATTACTCATGCGGCCCCTCCAACGGATTCAACCATTGGACTAATAGTGACAAGATAATATTCAACTAAGC
>CAYMKD010000021.1:0-14592 GCA_964390435.1 uncultured Pseudobdellovibrionaceae bacterium
AGATCGCGCAGAAAGCCACTTCAATACTAGCTCAAAAAAATACTTCTGAAGTTCGTTCATGGCTTAAAACCAACTCTGAATATAATAACCTTTTAAAAAAAGTACTTGAAGCAAAAAACTTAAATAGCCTAACTAAAAGACAACTCAAAATACTTGGTTTTCCAAATGAAAGTATTGATACAAAAAATTTAATATCTCCAGAAGAAATTATCGCTTATGTCAGAAAAAATAGTATTCAAAATAATGAGACAATTGCATTTAAAAAACTAAAAAATGAGTCTGATATTCAATCAGCACTTGTTAAATATGAAATTGACAAAAATAACAGATGGCTTGAAGCGGTTGAGTTTAGCCTCAAGAACTCACCTTACGAATATTCAAATAATAGTCTTGATGAAAATTTTAAAAATCAGAATTACAGTATAAAATTAACTTTTTCACTACCCTATTTGGGAAGTAAAGATTTGGGCCTTTCACAAGATATTTTAAAAGCCACCAGAGCTCAAACTAAAATGCAAATGCAACTTCAAGAGATTCCTGAAGAAGTAAACGATTTAAGCGAACAAATTGAAAATGAATATATGACCTATAAAGATTTAGCACAAAATGTAACAACCACTCATTTTAATAAAATAAATAAAATCTCACAAAACATTGCTAAAACTGATCCAAAATTAGCTATTGAGCTCAGTGCCACGTGGCTTGCAGCAGAAGAGCAATTGATTGAACAAAGATATCAAATCAGAAATCTCTACATTCAATATTTATATGAAAGCTCTAAGCTTTTAAAGGAGCCTGGAATCAATTACTTTTCTAATCAGTTTAAAAGGATTCTGTAATGGCTGCTATTCCAGTTTCTCCATTGCTACTAGAACGCTATGAATTAAAATACTTAATTCCTCTCTCGCTAGTTGAACCTATTTCAAATTATGTTTCACAAATATGCTATATGGATTACTACTCAGAAATGAGTCCTGATGGCTATTATCTTATAAATAGCCTTTATTTTGACACACCAAGTTTTTTGTTTATAAAAAAAAGAGAAAACAACTGTCTAGATAGGTTTAGCATGAGGGTCAGATCTTATGGCGACACTCCCAAGCCTCCTTATTATTTTGAAACAAAAGAAAAAGTTTTTGAATTTACCAAAAAAATTAGAGGCCCCATACATATTGAGAACTTTGGCGAGCTTTTCGTTAATACAGATCTATTAATGTCTTTAGGATATGATAAAGATCCTCATATAACAAACTTCATTAGGCTTGCTAACACCCACAATGCAGCTCCTGTCATCTTAACTCAATATAAAAGACGCGCCTATATCTCGCGAGTTGATGCTTATGCTCGAGTTACATTCGATAGACATCTTAAATATCAACAAGAATCAAACTACAATGTTAACCCCACACCAGCTTTAATGAGCAATTACGATTACTCGGAAGCATTTGGTCACCCTTATGATAATGTTATTTTGGAGATTAAGTGCGAACGTAAAATACCCGTATGGATCATTGATCTTATCCAACGATTTAACTTAACTCGTCGTCAATTTTCTAAATTTGATCGAGCCGTTAGAGAGTGCTTTGACCCAAGTTGTCAGTTCCATACAGTGAATAAAGTAGCTGCTTATTAAATTTTTTCATATAAAAAATTATCCACATTTTACAGATTAAAAAAAACTAATGCTCAAAAAATAAAAACCAAGATAACAATCTCAACTCAAAGAATCTATAGAACCTGGGGGGTCTATGAAATCAGTTAAGATTTTTATTTGTTCAGCTTTAATTTCTATTATAGTTAGTGGTTTTGCTCAAGCCGACCAAGTTAACACGATAAATGACTATAATAATTCACTTATTGATTATGGAGTTTCTTGGAAGGCAGGTGACTATACCTATTATCCAAGCTTCTATACAGGTTTTGCTCCAAGAGTAGAGGATGCTAATAGAATTCATTTTCACTTAAGTCGCGGCAATCAAATTCGCTTAACGGCAACACTTGATGATCTATCTGTTTTGTCATATCTATATGGATTAAAAAAACGTGTAGATTTATACGAAGAACTTGTGAGTTCAGGACAAATTGCACCAACTCAGCAAATGCAAATTGATTCTTTTAAAAGCATTTTAAAATCTGATGTATATAAAATTGATGAAATCATTTCTTTATTAGAGTCTGGCAAAACAAATAAGGCCGATTTTTACTCTCAAAGTTTAAACGTTATGAAAGCCCTAAATCCTGGACGTATATTCACAATGAATTTAGATTTAGCAAAATCATTTTTGACTTGGCGCGATCATGAGCTGAAAAATTTGGCTCTTGCTACTCAAGAAAAAACTTCCTTAGACCAAAATTCTCTGGTTACATATTGGAGTGAATCAAAAGATAAATCTGTAACGCAGAATCTAATTAGAGTGGCAAATAATCTGTTATTTGCAAGAATCAACATAACTTATTTAAATAATACTCAACTTGCCAAACTAGCATATCTGCTTATTCAATTTCAGAATTCTCCAATGAGCGATGATGCTTTTGTTATGCAAACTCTTGATTTATTTAATGACCTTACAAGTAACCGCTATCTTTTTAATACTGTCGATAATGGACAGTTTAGAAAAGCTATTATCTGTCCTTCAGCAAAATCATGCACGCTCTCTATGAGTGAATTTACAGCTGTTTATCCAAATGGATCCGCCAAATCTTATACACAAGATCGTAACGGTTATAAAATTCCTGTTATACGTGAAGAAGGGGTTTTAACCTTTGTAGCTCGTGATTATCACGATGTAGATCATATTAGAAAAAATCCGTACTATGGTTGGATTCCTAAAATGGACTACAGTATCGAAGGAAATGGAATTCACAATGCGGCAGTACGTACATACTTAAAATCAAACAGCTACGAATGGTTATATAACGAATTGGGCATCCCTGCAGAACACGATACTTTATGGGTTGTTTCAAGAGGCGGTGTTTCACATGGTTGCACTAGAATGTCTGGAGGACATGCTTGGGAAGTTCGTCATGTGTTCCCAGCAGATCCAGAAAAGATGAAATCATTAAAATACACCGGAAACTCATCAGGTGATTTTGACTTATTTGATATCGATGGTGATGGAAAGCTTGAAGTCATGGGCTCGGATTATACAATTGCCTATGCTTTAGCTTCTGACTCTGGAGCTGGATACCGTGAAGGAAATGGCTTTATCGATGAAGCACTTAATAAAGATATGTTCTTCCCACTTCTTTATGGGCCAAAACAATACTCTTTCTTAGATGCTTCTTATTACATTATTGATCCTTACATTTCATACTTTAGTGGCAAAGAAGGTGCTACTCGCGCTAATCCTTTTAGCGTGAAATATCAAGGGTCATTTAAACTCTATGAACAAAAATATGAAAAAGATAAAATGCAATTTTATGACTTACCAAAATTAAGCATTGGCTCTTTAAGTAGTAACGGAAATAACTATACAAATAAATCTTTACAAGTTGTGAGACTATTCGGACGAGTAAGTGCTTGTGGTCCTTTTGCTAAAGAATTTAGCGCCTGTTACGAACAGAAATTTAATCAAGAAAAAGATCTTTTATTAGCAAGTCTAAAGAAGTAAGGGGATGATTATGTTTGGTATTAGATTAAAACTTCTAACCCTAAGTGCTCTGTTAATTTTTAATTCAACGGCATTCTCTCAAAGTCGTGAAGAGCAAATTGTAAGTTTATTCGAAGAAGTCAATCAAGGTTGGAAAGGAGCACTGGATCAAAATCAATATCAAACAGCTAAAGGCCGTTCGTTAGTTTTACAAAATGGAGTTATCACAGGACCCCCAAGTGGCACTCTATTTACAGCTGCCTTTAGATCTGAAACAGCTAATAAGCTAGCAGAAATTGATTTTTACGTTGGCAATAGATTTACAACAAATTATTGGGAACTCAATAATAAGTATTTAGCAACTGAGGAAGAACAAGCTGCCCAGGCTTTTAATCTAAATCAATCAGCATTCTTAAGTAAACCAGAAATACATGGGGATGCAAAATCAATTGTAAGACACATGATGTTTGAGCATTTTTATATGCTTAAGTTTCCTGACACAAAGCTCGCCAAGGGAAATAACCAGCGTGGCACAGCTGATGCAAATGACGAAGCTAAATTCTACTCTCTTTATGCTGAGTACTTAGCTAAATATGTTGCTAATGATTTAGACTACTTAAACTTATTTGAAGTGCAAAGACGCTGGAACTTAACTGGTGACACCTCTGGAGTGTCACTACAAAAAATTCGTGACCGAGTTGCTTCAATTTATGATAAACTCGCTAGCTCTTCTGAAAGCGCAACAACTACAACTCAATTTAAATTAATTCGAAATTCAATTCATAATTATTTAACACCAGATATTTTAATTAAAATTGATGCGTATATAAGCGCGTACAAAGAGGATTTATCTGAAAGTCGCATTCAAGATATAAAAGACTTAAGAAATTTAATAGAATCTTATTATAAAACAAACAAAGCGACTTTAATTAATTTTGCAAACAAACTTACGCTGCCGAAAGACACGAACTACGCTCTAAATGAAATTAAAGATAATAACAATAAAGCTTTTGCTCTTGTTCCTTTAAGCCAGTCTCTTGCTTCATTGCGAGAGTCCTTTAATAAAACAAGAAACCCTGACTTTATTCACCTTATCATTAGAATTAATCATTTTTTAAGTACCGAGCTAGCTAATGATACAGATGAAGATTTAAAATCAAGAGCGTTCATTGCAATTAATGGCGCCTATGCTTCAGGCTTGATGACTAAAAGCTTATATAAAGAAAGTCTTGATTTAGTAAATAATGAATCTTTTAGCGACAGCCCCTCAGCTCAAAGAATATATAAACAAATTGAGAAAATATCTATTGAATCAAGCACATTGATTACCAAAATGTTGACCCCTGCGCTTCAAGATTGGTTATTAATTAGTAGCAGCATGCAAGGATTAGTAGATGACATCATTAGAAGTTCTATGCTTATGGAATTAGATAGCTTAAGTAGGAAAATTAAATCTATTGCTGGAATATCTGATTCTCAATTTCAAATACTAAATAAAGGCGATGCCTACGGCTACTTAATAATTATAAAAAAAAAATTCAACTTAAAAAGAAACAGCAAGGGTATATTACAAGCAAATTCCAATTTTTGAAGAACTTCCTTTAGATTTAGGAGTTGTCGCTGCCATTATTACTGAGCAGCCTCAAACTCCCCTTTCTCATGTCAGTATAAAAAGCAAAGCTCGTGGAACTCCTAATCTTTACTTCCCAAATGCATCGAAAGATACTTTGTTTAAAGATTTTTTAGAAAAAAAAAGTCTTATCTATTTAAATCTTAATGGCGCTCAAATTGAAATTCGCGAAGCTAATATAGAGGATGCCCAAGCCTTCTGGGATAAACAAAATAATCCTGATAAAGTTTCAATTAGCGCCAATACCGAAGAGAATCGCATTCGCTCTACAAAAGAACTCTATACAACGGATGTACTTACGGTTGGAGCAAAAGCTGCAAATTATGCAGAGGCTGCTAGGATTCTACCAGATGGGGTCATGCGAGAAGCTCTCACTGTGCCTTTTTACTATTATAAAGAATTTATCAATACCAACTACGTATTTGGTCAGATAACCATTGCAGATTATTTAAATAAGTTACTTGCCGATCCTAAAGTAAAAACAGACAGAAATTTTTTAATTAAGCAGCTTGAAGTTCTTCAAGAAAAAATGCGCGATTCATCAATGACTGTGAACCCCAAGCTTGTAAGTGAATTAGAAAATAAATTAAACGCACTTTATCCTGGTCAACCAATGCGCTTTAGAAGCTCCACAAATTCAGAGGATCTTGCTAACTTTAGCGGTGCTGGTCTTTATGACTCTTATACCTATGAGCCCGAGAATAAAAAGAAAACTATTCAAAAAGTGCTACAAAAAACCTGGGCCTCTGTACTTAATGTAAGAGCTTATGATGAACGAGAACGCTTTGGAATAGTTCATAGTGATGTTTATATGGCTATTTTAGTAAGCCCCTCTTATCCCACAGAGCTTGCAAATGGTGTTGCAGTGACAAAGAATATCGCAGATCCTCATCTTGGCGAAGGACTCTATATCAATACTCAATTAGGAGAAGAACCTGTAACAAATCCCAATCCCGATTTAGAGCCAGAACAGCTTGTGGTTACGACAGGCAAAGAACTTAAATTAAATTATATATCCTACTCAACCCTTTCTCCAAATACTCCCATTATGCTTGAAAGTGAAGTTAAGGAGTTATCAAAATATCTTTTAACCATTCATAACCATTTTAAAAAAGTTATGGACCCAGAGAATAAAAATCCTCGCTTTGCTATGGATATAGAATTTAAAGTGGATGATATTGAAGGCTCAAGAAAGATATATCTTAAACAAGCTAGACCCTTTATTGACTAGGTGATGAGCACCTAGTCATGCATGTCTGAATTAGCTAGAGTCATGGCTAAAGATACTGCTAGCTTTGAGAATATCGCTGAGTGAGAAAAATCTGAACTATTATCTATTAAATCTTTATTTGTATGAATATTGTTATTCATTGTATTAAAACTTGATTCAAATGGCATGAGTGTTGGATAACCCTGACGGTACCATGATGCGTGATCACTACATGCATAGCCACATTTGTCTTCAACAATTTCAACTTTTAGATAAAGTCGATTTAGCTCAGAGAGAATATCACGCATCCAACTGCTAGTAAAATCTGTCATTGAGCTAATCACCATGGGGCCAGAGCCCGGAAATAAAGTCATATCTAATTGCAGAACACCAACTACATTGAGATTAGCTTGCTTATAGCTTTTCGCAATCTCAGCCGACCCCAAAAGCCCTGCTTCTTCTCCTGCATACCACATAAACTCCACTGTGCGTTCCATCATGGGTTGATTTAATAAAATTCTATACGCTTCTACTAAATTTGCAGAACCTGAAGCATTGTCATCAGATCCAGGAGAGCGGTTCTCACTACCCCACCCCCATGATACGATTGAATCTAAATGTCCACCCAAAACTACAAGTTCATTTTGATTCTTTCCTAGTAATCTCAGTCTAAGAGATTTTTGCCCTGTGGAGTTATGATCAATAAGATCTAGCTGCACACGCCCTGGATAATTTTGAGCCATTTCTTCTAAACGAGCTTTTAACTCAAACACATGACGGTTTTTTTCAGCAGATTTATGATATCTGGTATTAAAAGAAGAAAGCCATTCAACTGTATTTTGTAGATTCTCAGGTTTTACTTGAGAAATTGCGGCTTCAATATCTGAATCATATGAAAGCTCTAGAGGCCTTAAGGGCAACTTTTGACGAGCTTCTTCTTTCTTGTTTAAGTCTCTTAGGTTTGCAAAAATTTTGTCAGCCTCATCAACACTTAAAACTCTGTTCTCACCAAGAGATTCAAAACCCCCGCACTTTCCCACTTCATGAGCCTTTTGAGATATACGGCTCTCCATTTCTGGAGTAATCAGAGCGTAGCCCACCCCGGTTTCTAAGTCTTGAGAAAAAATGGGTATGTTTGCCGATTTTAAAAGAGTTATGTCAGCAAGAATGGCCTTGCTACTGTAATTATCAGATAGGGGCTGATGAGCCAATACATTCAAAGATGTAAATAATAAAATGATAGAAGTATACTTCATAACCCCTCCCTGAGTTTTAAATAAAGCCTATTTTATGATTTCTTTAACTACAAGCTATTTATCAACTGCAAATGAACTCACTTGCATATGGCTATAAATTAGATTGAGAAATTGAAAATAATCATTTAAATAATCTTTTGCTCAAAAGAAACGCTTCTGATCTATATTAGATTTTCTAAGAGGGGGCCTTATGTCTTCAATTGAACTTATGATTGAATCACGAAAAAAAGATTTAGGTGGATTTACTGTTGGCCGAGTTTTACCTTACGCAAAAAAACAAACTGTTGGGCCTTTTATTTTTTTAGACCATATGGGGCCGGCTGAGTTTGCCCCAGGCCAGGGAATGGATGTACGCCCTCACCCTCATATTGGACTTGCTACGGTGACCTTTTTATTTGAAGGAGCCATCACCCATCGTGATAGTCTTGGTTTTCAACAGGATATTCGCCCAGGTGATGTTAATTGGATGACTGCAGGAAAGGGAATTGTGCATTCCGAGAGAACTCCCGGGGATTTAAGAAAATCAGGACAAAAAATTCATGGCTTGCAAATTTGGGTGGCACTGCCAAAAGAAGCCGAACAGATCGAGCCAAGTTTTCACCATCACCCATCAAGCAGTTTACCAGAATTTAAAAGCCAAGGGGCTCAAGTTAAACTAATTTTAGGTGAAGCCTTTGAACACAAATCCCCAGTCAAGACCTATAGCCCCATGTTTTATTTTGAAGTAAAGCAAGCCCAAGGAGGTCGCTTGGAATATTCCGTTGCCCCAAAACATGAAGTAGCACTTTATATATTGTCAGGAGAGATTGAAATTGATGAGCAACACTTTGGCCCAAGACAAATGCCCGTGCTAAAAACTGGTAATAACTTAAATCTTAGGTCTATAAAGGACTCTCACTTTATAGTACTTGGCGGCGAACCTCTGGCAGAGCCAAGGCATATTTGGTGGAACTTTGTCGCAAGCTCCAAAGACTTAATAGAAAAAGCTAAAGCTAAATGGCAAGAACAAGGCTTTGATCAGGTACCTGGCGAAACAGAATTTATCCCGCTGCCAAAAGATTAATAACCCTTTTTAAAAGCTTTTCTCTATCTTTAGTAAATGAGTGATCTATATCCCAAATTTCTAGTTTAGGTTTAGATTTAAAAAAACTTAAATACTCTTGTGTAGTTTTAAGAGGAACATCTTCATCTACTTTAGCTTGTATGATGTGAATTGATTTTTTTGCTGGTAAAGATTTAGCAATATCCCTGGGGTTAAACTTCTTACTTATAGTAATAAGCTCTTCTAGAATTTGTTTTTCACTTCGACTATAAAACAAGTAGGGTCTAGCTTTCATAATTTCACGCACTAAAAGTATTGGCTCAATATCTACATGTAAGTCATTAAAAGGCGAGAGCAATATAACTTTTTCTATTTTTGAAAAATGTGCTTTAAGAACATTTATAGCAACCAAGCCACCCCAGCTATGACCAACAAGATGAAGTTTTTTATATTTTGTTAAAAGATGCTCAGTCCAATTAATAGAGTCTTTAATACTACGCAAAAAGGAAAACTCACCAACACTCTCACCAAGACCAAAGTAATGCATAACTCTTGAATCAAGCTTAAGTTCACTTGCAACTTTCATTGCTATGTCGCGGTTTTTAAAAAGTTTTTCACTTGGAAAGCCATGAAAAATAACTACAGCTTCTTGACTTAGTTTTTTTTGATAAAAGCATCGGTAATTATAACAATTATTAAATAACTCAGGATATTCAAAATTGATTTGTGACATTTTATTGAGCTTGCTGCTGCCAATCAGGTGGCAATATACTTTGAGGAGGCGGCAAGTTTACTCCTGGCTCTTCCTGATTTGAAGGAGCTATTTTCTCTTCTTTTATTACCGTAGGTTTTTCAGGTGGTGGTGGTGGTGACACTGGCTCTGAACTTAAAATTTGTGACGCACCTTCACCAGACTTAAGTGAAATCTCAGGTGCACAGACTTGCATAAGTTGAGCTGCTTTATTACCAGTTTTTTGAAACTGTATTTCCATATTTATTTTAGATGGATCGCTAGTAGCTTCAGGCAAAGTCGAGGCCCCTTGTCTGTAACTTAAATTGGTAAATTTTATTTTTTCACCATTCATGGCTTTTGCAAAATCTGGCATATAATTCATTTCATTATTTTCAAGATATAAGAATGGATCTCCTGCCATCATTAAGGCTTTAGCTAAAGCTTTTCCATCTTCATATGGCATTGAAGTTAATTTAGAATTTTCTTCGTAGGTCCAGTCGTATTTACCTTGCGAGTTTCTCTTTGGCCAAAACTTTACTTTTTGTTGATTTTTTGAAGCTATAATTACAGGAGTTAAAGTAATACTTGATCCTGACTGCATCTTTTCATAATAAATTGATACCTGGTAACCGGCAAACTCTTGAGTGCAGCAACTCACACATGAAAATACTTCGCTACATTTTTGAGAAAAAGGACCAGGGTTTCCTAACTCACAAGACTTTACTGCACTTGATTGATTCGCATTAGGAATATCTAGAGCATCTTGTGGATCTACACTGGCTTCTACCGCTGGTTCACTCACTGCCTCTTCGACCACTGATTCACCAACACTTGTATTTAAGTTCGCTGCTTGCGCACTGACCATCTCGCAAACACCTTGCTGGCGATTACGAATACGATCATTTCCAGAGCCATCTACCTCTTGATCATCACAGTAAGACTTTAGTCCTTCAGAAAAAGTATTCCATTCACTCTCGCTTGGAGTGACATCTGAAGCATTTTCTGTACACCACTGGGTAGAACTTGAGATATTTGGCGCACATAAATCATCACCATAAATAACTGGATTACATTTATAACCACCACCATCACAGCGAAAGTTATCACTTCCTGGTGGGTCGCTGAGACAAACTTCTCTGCCGTCTTTTAGACCCGTTACAGAAATATTACCGGCAACAATACAGGGCAAACCTGATTGTGCCTCATAAGCATTTGCTTTTGCCATCCAAAGGTCCGTTAAGCTGCTAAAAGCACTCCCTTTGAGACTGCCCGCTTCGGCATAACTAATACCGCTGCGTTTTTGCATTTTATCAATATTTAATGCAATTTGCTTTAAACCCTTAATGTAAGCTTTTTGTTTAGCGCGACTCATGTGTTTAAATTTTTTGTAACTTAAAATATGCACTGTCTTTTTGCGTTTTTTATTTTTTTTTGAATTACGAGTTTCTTTATTTTTAATTACTTTTTTTGAAACTTTTGTCATGTCATGACTTTTAGATTTCGCAATAGCCTCAATAGACAATGAGCCAATAAAAACCAGCGCAATTAAAAAATTAAAAAAATTCTTAATCAATAAAATCATCTCCATACTTATCGACAGTTCTTATACAGATTTTTAGTAATTGCGCCACTTGTTACCTGAAACTAGACTTAAGGCGCAAACTCATCAGCCTTATTCAATTTTAGAATCAATTAGCATGTGACGATATATATCAGGACCTTCTTGTAGAGGTATATATGCATTCTAATAAATTCAATTGTCTTTTTTATTTAATATTATTTGCATATTGCTTAAGTATGTTTACTAGTTGTGAAACCCCACCAACTAGAAAAAGAGTGGAATCCCCAGTTTTTAATCAACCTTCAAAACCTCTAAATAAAAAAGCAAAAGAAGAAAATATTGAAGAGGTCTTAACTGTCAAAGAGCAAGAATTGATTGCTGATCTTATACCTAGAGAACCACTTCCACTCGATCAAAATAGCACGGATAGTCTATCTGCTAAAATTGTGAAGAACGATGAGCTCACTCATCAGCAATTAGAGTACCTAGGTCTAGGTTATGAAAAGCCAAGCTTTATCGCTCGAATGCTTTTAGGTGGCCCACAAAAAACTAAAGATATTCTAAGTTTAAATCCAAATCTTTCTCTGCACTCTAAAATTAAGAAAAATGAAATTATAAAAGTTCCTATAAAGTCTTTAAATATCGAACCCACCTTACTTACTGATTACTTAGTTACTAAATACGCAAAAATAATACGTGAACAACTCATTTCTAAATATAAAAACCAGCACTTAGATTCACAGACCACCCTAGTTAAAAAAGGAGAAAGTCTTCAAGATATCTCTTTGAGACTATACGGAACCACTCGATATTGGACAGAACTCTATTTACTTAATGCAGATACTCTTAATGATAATTTTAATATTATCACTGCTGGCCAAATCTTGGTTTACTACGATCATTCTCAATAAATGTTATGTTACGCATATGCGAAAACAATTTTGTTTGGCTTTAGGTCTAGAAAAACTCATTTCCTAAAAGACTGATGATAGAATTAAATAATGAAGCTCATGAAAGAGTTTTTAAAGGAGCAAGATGCTTCGAGCTAGAGTTATTATTGCGATAAGCCTCCTGTTTGTTTCGCCATTAAGCTTAGCATGTAAAAGTTTACAGTCCTTTCGAGTACAAAAAATTATTGAGTACCTTCAACAAGATTCACAATTCTTACCTACTTGGCACAATTTTGATGCAACTAAAGTCCCACTTATAGTTATTGATAATTATGTTAGCAACACATGTGCCTTTATAATAAAAGATGCAACACTTATTGAAAGTGTTAACTTAGGAAGTAACTTCCCTTCAGAATCTTATGGTTATAGCTTTATTGTTGATCCAAATTTAAAACCAAATTACCCAGGTTATAAAAATTCAGAATATGAAAGAAAAAATGGCATCATGCCTTGCTGCGGAACGATTCGTCCTATTGCGAACTCATTAGTTAATATTTTGCGTAAACAAAAATGGACGGCTGCATTTGTACAATGGTTCCCTAAATATCCTATCGCAGTGGCTCCCGGTCCAGGAGTGGATGCTTATTTTGCTGGTGTTTTTGCAACACTAGTACATGAAAAATTTCATTTCTTTTACCAAAATCGTGGCTTAAGTAATCAGCCATGGCCGAATCCATCTCTGAACTCAGGAGTTCCAAATACTTTTTTATTTAAACAATGCTGGGCTTATTCTGAGGAAGCCTTGGAGCTTTTAATACGCGAAGACGAGGCTTTATTTGATGCCCTTGAACATTTGTCAGATAAAACCTATCGTCAGTATTTGTCAAAATTTCTACAGTACCGACAAGAACGTTATCAAAAAGCTCCCCCCTTTCCACAAACAGGTCTGAAACCTCTTCCGGGATTTGAAAATTGCGAAAAACTTGAGGCTTACTTTGAAACATTCGAAGGAGTTGCTCATTTTAATGGCTATGCAGCAAGTTTACGACAAAATCTCTTAAACTATGAGGACTTTGCTCAAATGGCAAAACGAAGTCTTCCTAAAGAAGCTCAAGCTCCAGAAAAAATCTCCCCGACTCTTTATTATTACACAGGATCTATACAATGGCTTTTACTGCAAAGTCAGCTTCCAGCTGAGGACTTTAATTCACTTACAAGTCGCTATACAAAAGCTGGAATGCCACAACCTCTTCATCAGTTAATTAAAGAAATTCTGATGTGATCTAACTCTGAGTTATTTGACTAAAGTGTCTTCACTCTTTACAAATGCGAGTTCGGCTTGGCGCGCAGCTTGCTTTTGCAAGCAAGTGCCAAACGTTATGTTTGAGCTATTTGTAAAGAGTGAAGACACTTTAGTCAAATAACTCAGAATTAGAAACTTGATTGATAAAATCACATAACTTTTTAGCTGTATGAAAGGCCATGCCCATCCCGTGTCCGGAGTAGCCACCTAGAAAATAAACATTCTTGTGCTCTGGCACTGTGCCGATTTCAGGCAAACCCGACGAGCTATAACCCATCACTCCTGACCAACGCCTTTTGATTTTAATATCTTTTGAAATATGTCGAAAAATAAACTCATCAAGAGCTGCCTGAATTTTCGGATTTGTTATATCTTCTGTGCCGACTTCATTTGCTTCATCAACGGTTCTTTTTCCTCCGACTATGAGGGTCCCTTGCTTAGTTTGACGGAAATAACTAAGTTGATCAGTTACATAAACATTCGGTTTTAAAAAACTCTCTACCGGTTCTGTCTCAAGACATTGAGCTCGGATAGGCGATACTTTATTTTTAAAATAAGGTAACACTTCTTGTGAGTAACCATTAGTTGCAAAGATAAGTTTATGACATTGAATTTTATGCTGTCTTGTTTTTATAGTGAGTTGCTTTGGTTTATTATCCATAATAGATTGAAACGAATCTTGCTCTAAAATTGGAGCTTCACTTAAACCCTCAATTTTTTTTAAGAGTGCGAGATTATAAATGCTACCATCTTTTTTATAAATGGCTCCATCAGAAAAATCTTTTAACTTATGCTCAGCTTCAATTTTCTTGCTAGATAAAATATCAACAGCAAGATTTTGCTCAATCATGAGTTGTGCAGTTTTTAAAAGCTCCTCGGCAGCCTCTTGCTTTGTACTTAGAGTAAGACTTCCTGCTTGGCGGTAATCAAGTCGAATGTCGTTGCCAATAACATGTTCTTGTAAAAGACGATGATTTTCTTCACAAAATCGCCAAATAGATAAGGCTTTTTTTAAACCGAAATCCTCAACTAAAGAACCAAAATAATTAATAGAACCACAGGTTAAAAAGCCTGCATTTCTACCACTTGCACCGTAAGCTATATGCACTTGATCAATTATAAGAACTTTATGTTGAGGCTCGTGTTTTTTTAACCAATAAGCACAAGCAAGGCCCGAAATCCCTGCACCAACTATAAGAGTATCGCACGCTAATTCTTGACTCATAAATACTTAATCATCTCAACTGCCGTACACTGGCAAGATCGAGGTTTGCACAAAACACATTCATAGTCTAGATCTTGCCAAAATAAATTATGCTCATATAAAGACTTAAAACCTATTTTTTGCAAGTAGCGTAATGAAGAGTTATTGGGAGA
>CAYMKD010000022.1:0-14556 GCA_964390435.1 uncultured Pseudobdellovibrionaceae bacterium
CAAGAAGCAATACTTGATTATGTCTTTTTACAAATGGACTGGCCGTTTTTAAAAAAGATGTATATTGCTTTGTCCATACTTTTATTCTAGTGCCTTCACCATGAGAAATGACTTGCAGTTTTTTAAGATTATTTTGCAAACTTTTAAGTCCTTCAATTTCGGCCTTAGTCGCTTTATTTGTTATTTCTAATTTTTGAATGTCGGCAATAATGAGTTCAATTTTTTTTGCAATGGCTTTTAAAATATGATTTCTAGAGCCATTTAAACATTGCTTCATTACACTTCGATCAACTCCGGGGTGGCCGTCTTTGTCACCACCGACCCAAGTTCTAAGCTTCATATCATAGCTGGGTTTTTCAATAAGAATAAAATCAAATATATCATTAGAAAAGATAAGGGAGTAAATGTATTCAGCTTCGTCAATAACACTTGGTTTTTTTGTTTTAGATATAGAACTTAACCATAACATTCGTATGTGACTAAAAATCTCGTTGTCATTTAAAATAAAATTACCATGAATTTCTTCAACAAATAATTTTTGCAAAGTGCTTAGAGTTTCAATATTTGCTTTTGATCTCGCCTCAGTTGGGTGAGCTGTCAATACGTATGTTAAATTTAGTTTTGTCTTAGCACCTTGGTGCATTGATTTTTGCTTTTGCCGCCAGGTTCGATAGCCTGATTCACATACATTAACTAGTTCTAACTGCAAAGAAAATGCATGTGCTAGTTTTAATCGATCACTTGGAGTTTCTTTTTTTAAATCAGCCAACAAGTTTTTTAAAAGAGGTTTGCTATGAGTCATACGAGCTTTTTTTAGTTGTTCACGATAAAACTCAACACGTCTATAGAACTTATCCCCTTCGTACTCACGAATCACTTGCCCTAACATTCGCGTTGCTCTTCGAACTAAAATCCTTAGTTCTCTTGGCAAAAATAAAGGAACGAAAGTCTCACCTGTCATAAAACTTTCAATGCGTTGCTTTTGTTTTTCTAAGTCTTTAGAGTTTGTAACCTCTGGATTAAGCCACTCAATAACTGCTGCATAGCCAAGACTCTCGGGGTCGTTAAATAAATAGTTTGGCACCACATCAATGACTTTAAAACCCTGATTTAATTGAAAGCTTAAAGTTGGATCGTAGATCTTTTTTTCAACAACTTGTTTTACGTACTCCTCAGGAGAGAGCTTATCTACAAACTTTGCATATCCTCTTAACCTGGCACCAGCTCTGATTCTCTTGAGTCCATATTTTTCTACGATTTTTTGACGACCCAAATAGAGCATTTTACCAATGCCCTGGCCGCGCATTTCAGGATCCACCATAATCTCTGCACCATAAAGAGTTTTGCCTTTTTTAGGATTATGATTGTGAAAGAAACCTGCAGAGGTAAAATCTTTCCAGTTATCTTGAGTGAGATAATCATCCCAAGAAATAATTAAACTAAAAGCTAGGCCAACAACACGCTCAGTTTCCTCTTCAATAACTATGAGTTGGCCATCCGGAAAATAAGAGCGATGAGACTCTAATTGATCAAGAGACCAGGGCTTAGAAAAGGGATACACTTTTTTACATAATTCTTGAATTTGTGCAAAATGCTCAGGACGCGGGTGAATTAATCTTAAATTTAATTTTTCAAGAGAGCTTAACATGATCTACTACTTTTAGCAGCTCATCTGTGCTTTGGCTATCGCGAAGTGGCAGTACCGTGCCATGCTTCCTAGTCTCTTCAATAAGACTTAAGTTAATTTCTCCTATGATCATGCTTTCTTGATTAACTGCGCCTTCAGCTAATAAACCATCTCTTGAAAAGGCATAGTCACTAGGCGTGTATATCGCCGCCTGACCATAATTTAGAGATACGGCAGGAACTGTTGGAATAGAGCCAACAGTTGGTGAATGAATCACATACATTTGATTCTCAATCGCACGAGCCTGGGCACAATAACGGACTCGCAAATAACCTTGCCTATCATCAGTACAACTAGGAACAACTAAAAAGTGAGCACCTAAGCGCGCAGCAGCTCTAGCAATTTCAGGAAACTCTACATCATAACAAATAGCTACAGCGAATTTACCAAAATCACACTCAAAGAGTCTTAATCTGGTTCCAGGACTTACTAGCCATTCTTCTTTTTCAAATCGTGTCATATGAAGCTTGGCTTGAAGATTTTGACTGCCATCAGGAGAAAATACATAGCATTTGTTGAGGATTGATGACTTATCATCACTAAAGCCCGGCAAGGTCCCACCAACAATAATCAATTTATTTTTTTTTGAAAGATCCGCTATGAGATTGACAATCTGCCCCTCTTGCTCAGCTAAATCTCTAATTTGCTCAGCAATAGGTCTTTTATTGTTACCTAAAGTTAACAATTGGGTTGTAAAGTACTCTGGAAAAACCAAAAGCTTTACCTTGTAATCCACAGCTGTTTCCACCAAAGACTCAACTTGCAGTGCAAATTCACTAAAAGACTTTACTGGACGAATATAATATTGGAGCGATCCCACACGAATTCTGTTCATTGCTGTAGCTTACATGCAATATGAATTTATTACAAGCCAATCATCGCAATATATTTTGGACAGATAAATAAGTAAATATTTATTCATAAATGTTCATTGCTATTAGCGCCTCTTCTAAACAAAGTGCAATCCAAATTTAACCTAAGGAGATTGTATGAAAATATTTTTTTTAACTTTAGCTTTTTTTGCAAATGCAGCTTATGCACAAGATAATTTTGCTGAGCATGATATGGAGCAAACTTATTACGAAATTGAAGCCAATGATGAAATCATATATACACCACATGGTTGCTCAGCCTATGTTGGGCGCACTATTACAGCTACAAATTGCTCTAATCAGTGTAAAAAAGTTGGAATGAAATTTTGTACTCTTAATAGAGTGCCAGGCAGCCCCTATAGTGAGTGTTACTGCAAGTAAGGCTTTCATAAAATAATCTTACAAAGAGCTTCAAAAAACTATTGTGCTTTTGCGAAGCTCTTTGTACCTTTAAGCAAGGCAATGGAGTCTGCCTTAATCGCCTCTTACTATGAGGCTGCACTGATGGCTCCTACCCAAAAAAGGTAGGATTTTAAATTGAAATCATCAAGTAGTGTCAAATACAAACTATCTAAATATAGTCGCGCACTTCTCTTAAGTAGCTTGAGCGGAATACTTGCAGGTTTTGCAGCAAGTATTTTTCTTATTTCTTTAGCATGGGCCACACAAACAAGAGATCTCAATCCAATCATTATTTGGGCACTGCCTTTAGCTGGACTTTTAATTGGCCTTGTTTACCATCACTATGCTCAAAATGTGGTAGCTGGTAACAACCTGATTATTGATGAAATTCATGATCCCAAAAAAATAGTGCCCATTACTATGGCGCCACTTATTTTAATAAGCACTGTACTCACCCATCTTTTTGGAGGCTCTGCGGGTCGAGAGGGTACTGCCGTGCAAATGGGCGCATCTCTTGCCGATCAGCTCTCTCATTATTTTAAAACCACAGTCAGCGAGAGAAAGGCCCTACTTGCAGCAGGCGCGGGTGCTGGCTTTGGAGCAGCGATTGGTGCTCCTTGGGCTGGTGTTATTTTTGGCATGGAAGTTATTCATCTTGGCAGACTTAAACCCTTTGCATGGTTTGAGTGCTTTATTGCTTCTTTTGTAGCTTATTATGTGTGTATTTTAATGGGAGCTCCCCACTCTCAATACCCAACTTTTGAATTTGATGAGTTTGATTTTAAAATTCTATTTTACATTTTAATTGCTGGTGTGGCATTTGGTCTAGCAGCTCGTTTATTTATTTTAGCTGCTCACTTTGTAGAAAGACTTAATGATAAATTTATTTCTTACCCTCCACTAAGACCTTTTTTTGCCGGCATATTATTAGTGATTTTATTTTATCTTGAAGGAAGTTACCGCTACGTCGGGCTTGGTATCCCTTATATTCAAGAAGCGCTCTCTTTACCTGACTCTTTTAAAGATCCCATTTTAAAAACATTTTTTACAGCACTGACTGTAGGTTCTGGTTTTAAGGGAGGAGAATTTATTCCCCTTGTTTTTATCGGCACTACTCTTGGCAGTGCCTTATCTGTTATTATACCGGTTTCTTTTAAACTTCTTGCTGCGGTTGGATTTGCTGCGGTATTTGCTGGCGCCTCTAATACTCCCATTGCCTGTAGCCTTATGGCCATTGAAATCTTTGGCGCCCCTATTGCTCCTTATGCCTTTGCTGCCTGTTTTGTGAGCTATTATTTTTCAGGGCACAAGAGCATTTACAAATCGCAACGAATCACTACTAAAAAACCTTTAGGCTAGTGCTTATTGATGTACACAATCTGAATCGTGCACATACCATGAACCAGAGTTCGTTTGCTCAATACAATCTTTTTTTGCAAAGTACTGAGCTTCTACTTTAGAAGCTCCAAAGCCACCAAAAACTTTTCCGGCATTGCTCGCCTCACAGAACCAAGCCGATGAATTAAGTTCTTGTTGTTCACAATCCGCAAAACCGTTACAAGAATTGCCTGTTGCTTGCTGACATGCTTGTTTAACCTTTGAACTTGCAATGCGTTCTTGTGAAGCGTAGGCAATAAAAACATTTCTGCTGACATTATCCTGTAACATACATGCGTAGCCCGCAAATGGAACAGGCGTAGGATTGACCGGCGGCGCAGGAGCCGGAGTCGGCTGCCCAGGTAGTGGTTGCAAGTCTGTTGGCGGCTCAGTTTCTACTGGTGGATTTTGTTCACCTTGATTGCCACTGTCATTGCTATTAAGCATTGAATTTGCAAATTTATCTCTTTCAGCCATGTATGCTTCTGCAGTAACTTCAACTCCATCAACTAGATATTTTTCAGTAGCACTTGTCCCATTAAAAACAGCTGTGGCCACAAGGTTGGACTCTGTATTAGTAGCTTGTGCAAAATAACGAAATTCTTCTTTGGCAGCTCCAGTTACTGCAAAATTCATTTGATGACCGCTCATAGATTGAATCATTTTTATGTCAATATCTTGCAATCCGGAAATAAGATACACTTGGGAATCAAGATCAACCACTTTTAAGTTCATATCGGCCTTCATTTTTGTAATCTGAGTGAATGCTTCCTCAGGAGAAAAATCTGCTGGCAGTGTTTCATCTGCATTAAATACCATACTCATTTCTCCAGAAACCACTCCCAATTCCTCCTTTAGTTTTTGTTCCAAAACTCGGTAAGTCATATTTACTTTATAAGAGAATTTGCAATGAGCAACACCCTGGGCTTCTTGGCATATATCTTCCATATTACTACCCATATGCATCTCCAAACTCATTTCCATAGGACAACTGGCACCTGATACTTTCATTTTTAATTTTGGGAATTGAGCAGCCATACTTTGTGACGGAGCTTGCAAAGAATCTGAGGGATTTACAAAATCCATTTTACAATTTCCATTTTGCATAGCTGTAAGCACTCGATCTTTTTTCGCTTGAGTCATTTTTTGCGCTTCAGATTTAGACTGAGATGCTTTAGCAGATGTTGACTCTAATGTCTTAAGTTGCATTAAATTTGGTCCTCGTGCCCCTTGGCCTGCTTCAAAAATAGCTGTGTTGGCGGTAAGAGCCGCAGTTCCACTCTGAGCGATCTTAGTGTTTACGTTTCCCTTTGGCGCAGCACCGCCACCAGGCCCACCAGAGTTGCTAGTACAACCCGCAATCAATGCTGCTAAAAATAAAAATCCAAGTTTGTTTTTCATTATTCCCCCTTTAAGGTTTATTTAATTACACTCTAAAAAATTAAAATCTGGACATTGCTGTTCAAGATTTTCACCGAAAGCTTGACTCCCTATAAAGCAAGCCATATGCGCATTAAATTGTGCTTCTATTAAAACTCGCCCCTTGCCCACATAGATTTTATGAGTCGCCAGGTTTTCAGAAATACATTGACGCCGTTCTTGCTCTACAACCTCTTCACAGCTTAGGGAAGTTCTTGCGCACCAACCTGCATCTAGATCATCTTGACAACGCATTCTGACAGTTAATGAAGCCTCTTGCTCATCAGGGCCATAGGCCACATAAATTTGATTTCGCTTTGTATTTTTCATTACACAAATAAACCGCCCATCTGGTTGATCAGGGTAAGTGCCTAAAATTTTACGAATCTCTGTTTTCATTTCCTCAGCAGATAAAGTCGTAAAGAGAAGTCCCGTAATTTTGCGTGATTTATCAGAGTTTGTTGAACCATAATAAGTTCGCATCCAGTAATAGACTGCCTCATGAAATAGTAAAGCTGCTTTATCTAAAGTTGCTAGATATGGACTTTGCCACAAATTCTGACTGATTAAAACCTGCTGATCTTCTTCTCTAAAATTGGCTATGTTCACTGGTGTCCACAGGCCCTCAGGACAACTTGAAGCTAAAGGTTTAATTGCATTATTAAAATCTTTAGTTGATTCTAGCTCAGCATTTACAAAAGTTTGGTGTTCTTCTACGTAGGCAAAACGAGTCTTTAAAGCTTCATACATTTTTGGTAGAGATTGCTCAAGCCAAGCTTTTCGCTGGTTATAGAGATCTATCGGATCTCCGCCTGGATCGGCAATTAAATTCCATTTATACTGCTCTTTAGCTTCAAATAAATCAGTTAAAACTCCACGATAAAAAGTAGCGCCATTCACTCGATCTGCACACGACCAAATCACGCCACCATTACCAACTGAGTGACCACCTGCTAAGGCATTAGAAATATAAAAAGAAACAAGAAAAAATAAAGACTTCATGATTTCTCCATCACTTGTGTGAGAGGATAAAGAGCGACTGACAGTTTATAAACTTCATCACCGGTTTCTTTACCAATCTGATTTAAAAATTGATTTTGAAAAATTCGGATCATCTCTTTTGCTTTAGGCAAATCTTCCTTGTCAATAATAAAGGTACAGGACGTATTATCACGCAATTCCAAAGGCACTTCTAAAAGAGAATTTTCAATAATTTTTAAATCCTCAACATGAGATTTACGAATAGAAAGGTCTAATAAATTATCTGTTGTTTTTAAGTTGGGCTGCTTCTGTACAATTTGTTGTCCTTTTTTTTCCAAATACCCTAAGCGAAATAAGCGGTCCCACGCCTCTTTCACAATATTCAAACTTAGACCCAATCTTTTAGACATCCACTCAGGACGATTTTTAAAATTTTTTGTTTTTGCAAGACATAGAAGCGCAAAGTACCACCACTCTGAGATCAAATGAAATTGGTCTTGACTTAAAGTAAGGCGATTGTCTGGTGTGCTTTTCATTTTTCCTGGCAGATCACTGCCAAAAAAATCTAAGGTCTCTTGAGGTGAGAGCATCAAGCGCTCAGCTATTTTCTTTTTAATTAACGGAGTGAAGGTTCTCTTACCATTTAAAATTTCAGATAATTGCCCTGAGCTTAGGCCCAGTTTTTTTGCAAACGCTCTTAGGCTGAACTGAGGATTACGCTGTTTAGCTTCTTCAAGTTTTTGCAATAGAATAATAATTGCAGGCTCAGATCTATAATCATAATGTTGTTGTGTTTCCATGCAAAAATAGGATTACAGAGATCTTAATTTTGAATCAACGTATTTTGGAATAATGTGCTCCAGCTTTGGAGCGTGTCACGAGCGATGCGTTAAGACTCTGCCCCAAAGTTAAGTTAATCATTATGAAATCTTTTTATTGATCCTTTATCTAGAGGCAAATCTTTTATAAAAACAATACATTATAAGCCTCTGCGCGAAGCAAAAATTTACTTTATTTGTAATAACTGGTACCGCGTTGACTCAACGTTCACATTGAAAACCATTTTTTAGGCGGCAAAATGAAAGCTATTTTTATTCTTATTTGTTTTTTCTCTCTTACAAGTCATGTAGCAGAAGCTAAACTTAATCCTGTTTGGGAACTAACTAAAGACATTTCACAACCTGAATCTGTTTACTACGAACCTACAGAAAAACTTCTCTATATTTCAAATATCGCGGGCGATGAAAAAGGCTGGATATCAAAAGCAGATCTCAACGGCCAAATTATTAATAGTAAGTGGTTCACAGGCCTTGATGATCCTAAGGGTATGCGCTCTTTTGAGGACACTTTATACGTTACTGACAACCATAGAGTTATAGGCATCAATCTAAAAAATGCGAAGAAAGTCTTGGAAGTAAATATTGAAAACTCTGGCATGCTCAATGACCTTGTAGTTGATAATTTGGGTGGAATTTATGTTTCAGACTCAATGGCTAATAAAATTTATTACATCAAAGGAAATCAATGGGAAGTATTTGACGAGGGCGAGCACCTACATTCGCCTAATGGACTTCTTATAGATGGTGATGACCTTGTTGTTGCATCTTGGGGCGATGGAATTAAGCCTGACTGGAGCACAGACACTCTCGGTAGTCTTTATAAAATTAATCTCACTAGCAAAAAAACTCAGATGCTAGCAAAAGAAATTGGTCATCTTGATGGCCTAGAAAAATCTCCAAATCATAAAAACAAATATTATGTATCAGACTACGTAGAGGGCCGAGTCTATAGTGTGACTGAAAATGGCATTTTAAGTGTTGGCACAAGTGGCCTTAAGGGAGCCGCAGATATTGCTTTTGTTTCTTTTAATAATCCTCAATCAGATTTAATCGTTATTCCAAGTATGAATGAAAATCGTATTGTTGCTATTTCTGCAAGCAATGCTCACGAAGTTTTAGAGAGAGATTTGATTTCCCTTGAAGGGGTTTACAATCTGCAGACTATCTATGTTAATAACAATAATGAAAGTCTTTACGTTAAGCTTGATCGCCTTACTTTGATTCGAGAAACAACAGACTTAAGCATCACATTAGCCCTCTCTGATTATCAGGGTGGTGGAACTTTTATTTTTTTCTCAAATTGTAAAATTAATTTTAATCCAGAGCAAAATGAAATTAGAATCACTGCCGAAGGGGAAGGGCTGGCTGGTGTTTATGGACAAATTGAGTTAGCTTTTAATACAATTAGTGGCGAGTTTACGGGGGTCTTTTTTGACAGCCTAGCTCCTGGATATAAAAAATTATCAGGAAGTAAAACTGAGTGCATTGGCAGCATATTAAACCCGCCTGGAAATTATAGTTTCCCTTCAATCTCTGAAGTAGCTGGTGTTTACGAGGGTAATCTTTACGGACAAAAACGCCAACTCATATTAAGAACATACTCTAGTGGCAATATTAGTGCTGTTTTTGCTACCAATGGGAATACTTCAGGTGACCCTTGGTTTCGCTACCAAACAGGCGTTTACTCTCAAAGACTTGGCTTGCTTGAATTTGTTAGCATTCGTAATGATCAAAAAGGAACTTTGCAGAAATTTGCCTTTACAATTCGCCCATCAAGTAAAGAAGGTCCAAGTCAACTGACTGGGCTCCACTATAGTACAAGTGGAAAATATGAAAAATCTACTTTTACGAGAGTTGGCGAAGTTGAGACTCCGTAAAGTTATTTAAACTTTGCTGATAAAAACAAAATCTCCATAAAATTCACACAGCATTTGCGAGAGATCCGCTTTATTATAAACTTTGGCTCGCATTGAAAGTCGCGCCTTTGTTTTTTCAGAGCGAAGCTTCTCTACCAATTTTTGCCAATCTCCAGGATCTACTTCAGACCTAACAATAAAGTCTGTTGTTGTTGGTCTTCGATAGTTGATATCCCCATGAGCGATAACTAAATCCCAATCATGCAAGCTATAGGTTTCCTGCAAACTGTAGGCGAGTGCATAACAAGCCGTTGTTGTTGCAGCAAATAGGCTTCCGCCAAAAGCCGTACCTTTATGGTTATGGTTAAGCTTTAAGGGAACTTGAAGCGTGCAGTGATCTTCAGTAAGCTCAATTATTTTAATCCCCATAGACTCAACGAGAGGTATTTCTTGGTAAATTTTGGTCTCAACGCTTTTAATGTTCATAAAATCCTTTTTAATGGAATCGATTTTTGAATATTGAAGAGTCTTACACAAAAACCATTGAAAATATAGAGTGGTTTTTGAACAATACACCACTTTATATAAAGCTTCTAGAAGCTCTTAAAATGACAACAGCTGAATACTTACAGGCTTCGCCCAATCCAGATTTATTTATTAAATAATCAAACTATCTTAGAAAACATTGATGCTCTAAAGTAATGACCCCATTTCATTGTTCCTAGCATATGGGACTCAAACACCTAACATGCGGTAATTACTTATCTATTAAAATAAACTTCAATGACTGATTGTTGAATCTTGACTTGGCTGCCAAATCAAGATTTCCACCTGAGGGTTAGATCTTGATTTAATTAAGTATAACACGATGGCGAAATTAAAAAATCTGCATGTAGGAACAATTAAATGGGACAGTTATTAATTTAAAAATACAAATGCTTATCTTAAAACACTTGTGTTTTTTTACAAACCTCATTTAGTATTTATCTAAAAAGCGAACTCCACAAAGGAAGCTATTTATGAAGCTCTCATCACTTTTATGCCTAGTCGCAATATCTGCTCTTTCCTCAACATCTCTTGCTATGAAATGGCAAATGGATGTGAGCGTGCAAAAATTTAGCCAGACTTTTAAAAAAGAGCAAATGAATGAGCAACAGGTAATCTATAAACAAATCTCAGGCTTTCAGTTTGTGGATTATACTGTTAGGCGTGGCCACGGAAGACCTTACTCTGATCAAATAGTCACCCATATTGCACCTGGCATAACTTGCCCAGGACATTCAGAGCTCATTGTCTCAAAAGAAAATGATCATTATTTTATTGAGCTTGATTATGAGGCCATTCAACTTGGACAACTCCCGGATGGCAGCACTATTGAAAGTGCCCATGAAGTTTATAAGTTCAAAGGCGAAGTTCTTATCGCAGAAGGAAACTGGCAAAGCTGGCTCTATGAAGGCGCTCATATCAAATTTGTCTGGACTCAAGACTCTTTAAATCAACTTTTTGCCTTAAAAGCAAATGCAATGAAGAGTTTTTTTATTGAAACTTTAAACTTTGCTCTTAGACAAGAATCTAAGAGAATTAAACTAGTTGCTCAACCTGGATTTGATTCAACAAAAATACTTGCCCCTGAAGCCTATCAAGGAATTTTAGAAAATCTCTCAAGTGGAGGCATGAGTTATAAATTAAAATTTAAGGCTGATGAAAAGTCTTTGTAAGTTTTCTCTTAATTTTATACTGCTTTTTAGGTCCAACAGCTCGATCCTAAAGCCAAACAAGAATGGCTACAAACTAACTTTGAATAGGCTTTATTTAAGAACAATTAAAAACAGCTTTTTAGAATGTAGCCTTCCAAGCCACCGCCAGCATCTGGAACTCGTACCCATCTAGCATCTTTGAGCACAACACTGAGTTTCGTGCCTCGCTTAACTTGAGTTAAACCAGTAGATTTAGTGTTGGTATCAGATCTAAGTGTACAATCTTTTTTAATTGTAGCTGCAATTGAACGCTGCGGTGATTTAGTGCTGCTAACCATTCGAGCTGTCTCGGTTCTAATTTTTTCTGTCTCTGCTTGAGCTCTCACAGTATCTAAACGAATTTTAGCACTTTCGGCACGACTCTGTGCTTGATTTGCTTTCTCCTCGAGTTTAGCTCGCTCATTTTTATACTTCTCTGCTTCTGCTTGAGATTTTTTAATTTCTAATTCTGTTTTAGCTAAGTCTGCATCGGCACTGGCGATTGATTTTTTTAACTTTGCTATCTCTAGAGCATTGCTTGCTTGCTCTTTTTTAAAGTTCGCTTTTGCAGCCTCAACTTGTTGTCTTGCTTGTGCCGCCTTAGCTCTAGCTTGCACATCTTGTAATCTCATTTCTTCTACTTTGCTTTTTTCTCTTGATAAAGATGTCTCTACATCTGCAAGCTGACCTTGTGAGTTTTGAGTTTGGGCTGCCAATTTTTGAGCTTCATTTTGGTAACGTTGTTCGTCTGCCTTTAATTTATTAATCTCCGCTTCAGCTCGAGCGCGACTGGCTTCAGCTCTTGCCGTCTCTTGTTTCGCTTTAGCTATATTAGCCTGAGCCACGGCAATATTCTTTTTGCTAATTAATCGTGTTTTCTCTAACTCGGCGAGAGCTGCTTTTTCATTTTTAACGGCTTCAGCGGCATGTTGTTGAGCTTGCGTAGCATCCATTTGAATATCATGAGCTTCTTTTTCAAAATCCTTAGCTTCTGAGAGAGCTTTTTGCGCTGAGTCCTCAGATTTTTCTCGGCGTTTTTTCGCTTCATCTCTAAGAGTTCTCATTTTAGCTTCTTTATCTTGAGCCAATTTTGTCCTGTTATTAGCTTGCACTACTTTGTCTTCAGCGATTTTTTGTTGTCTTTCATTTTCAGCAATCTCAGCTTTTAAGCGAGCCTCTTCAGCTTCGGCTCTTGCAACTTCTTTTTTTGCATCGGCCTCTGCTTGGCGAGCTTTATCAATTGCAGATTGAGCATTTTTTCGCGCGCGATCTCTTTTTTTACGCTCTTCTTCTGCTCGTTTTTTTGCTTCTTTCATTTCTACTTGTGATGCCTCGGAATCAGCAACTGCTTCTTCAGCCTCGATTTCTGTATCTAGCTGCGCCACAGTATAGAGCACCTCTGCATGGCCTTTAAAAAGTACAAAAAATGTGATCAATATAAGTGTTGACCAAAATCTAATCCCTAATCCAGCCATGACAAACTCCTCTAGCTAATTATTACTTATAGGATATTCGGCATTTCTTTTCGCGAACTTAAGAACCTCACTGCCTTTAAGTCTAGGTGACTAAACATCAGACAAAAGCACAAGACTTTCACTCTGGTCTCCTGGAGAGAACCATTTAGCTATAAGATTAATTGGTATGACTAAGTTAAATTTTCTTATTTTTTGTTTAATTTTTAGTCAGCTCCCTAGACTTCATGCTGCCAATATTGTGATTGATCCAGGGCATGGTGGAAAAGATGATGGAGCTGTTCGCGGCACCCTACATGAGGCTGACATTGCATTAAGTGTTGCTATGGAGCTCAAAGAGCTTTTATCCAAGAACCCAAATTTTAATGTTACTTTAACGAGAGAAAATGATAAGACACTCAGTCTCCACGAACGTATTCAAATTGCTGAAAAAGCACAAGCTGACTTACTCATTAGCATTCATGCCAATGCTTCTGAAGATCATCGAGCCAGAGGCGCTGAATTTTATTTTCAAAACCAACTTGCTCCAGAGCAAGAGGCTCTTTTCTTAGCAAGTAGAGAAAACGAAACCGCAGCAGAGCTGCCTTCTTCCAATCAAGATAAACTAAGCAAAAAAAATGATTTACACATGATTTTAGAAGATCTCGGGCGCAACTACCGCATAACTCGCAGCGCCCTACTTGCAAAAACACTTTTATTAAATTGGCAAGACCACGAACATCAAAGACAACAGGCTTTGCAACAAGCACCATTTTATTTGGTCTCAAAACTCAATATTCCCTCTGTTCTCGTTGAATTAGGCTTTATTAGTCACACACAAGAAGCACAGCGACTTGCCGACCCTGCTCGACAAAAGGAAATGGCCTATCAACTTTACCAGGGGCTCTTAAAATTTAAAGAAGTATTGGACAAAGACAACCTCCCCGGCCTAAATTGGGCGAATGCGTATTGATGGAAGAACCCCAAAAGATTTAAGGCCAATTAAAATCACCCCTCATGTCATTGAGCATGCTGAAGGCAGCGTACAAATTGAATTCGGCAAAACCAAATTGATTTGCACTGCAACTCTTGATGAGCAAGCGCCAAGATGGCTTCATGGCACTGGCAATGGCTGGGTTACAGCTGAGTACGGCATGCTCCCAAGATCTACTCAGTCACGAATTCGTCGTGATAAATCTTTAAGTGGCGGCCGCACACAAGAAATTGCTAGGCTCATTGGGCGCAGCTTGCGCGCAGCAGTTGATTTACGAACTTTAAGTGAAAAACAAATCATTGTTGATTGTGATGTCATTCAAGCCGATGGTGGTACACGCACAGCCGCTGTTACTGGTGGGTTTGTTGCTTTGGCTTTGGCTCTAAAAAAACTAGCTGATGTTGCTGAAATTAAAAGCCTGGGCCTAAAAAATTATGTCTCTGCTGTCAGCGTAGGCTTAAAAGACAACAAAGCTCTTTTAGATCTTAACTATGATGAAGACTCTAATATCGGTACAGATATGAATTTTGTAATGACCGACTCTGGTCATTTTGTTGAGTTACAAGGAACTGCAGAAACCACTCCCTTTAGTCGTGAAGAATTACAATCAATGCTTGAACTTGCTGAATTAGGATGCAGACAACTATTTAAAGTTCAAGAGTCCATTATTGGATCTTTTTTTGGTAGTAAGTAAGAATGCAAGAACTATGGCTCGCAACCGGCAACAAAGGAAAGATGGCAGAATTTAAAAATCTGCTTGAGCCTTTAAAAGATTTTCTGCTTCACTCACAAGAAGAGCTTTCTTATTACTCATCCCCGCCAGAAACTGGCAAAACTTTTTTGGATAATGCTCGTATTAAGGCCAAAAGTCTCAAAGCTGTAAAGCCTGGTGTATGGGTTATGGCTGATGACTCTGGTCTTGAAATTGACGGCTTGGGTGGC
>CAYMKD010000023.1:0-14239 GCA_964390435.1 uncultured Pseudobdellovibrionaceae bacterium
TGTACGTGACTTTCGTGGTCTACCTTCTAAAGGTTTTGATGGTCGCGGAAACTATAACATGGGACTTAAAGAGCAAATTGTTTTTCCTGAAATTAATTACGATCGAGTTGATAAAGTTAGAGGGATGAACATTACAATTTGTACAACAGCAAAAAATGATGGTGACGGCAAAGCATTACTAGAAGCTCTAGGAATGCCGTTTAGAAAGTAAAAGGTAGGTGTAGTTTGGCACGTAAAGCGATGATTGAAAAAAATAACAGCAATATAGCTTTGGCTCTAAGATACTTTAAGTATCGCGCAGAGTTGAGAAGTAAATCTGTTGATGTAAATCTCAGCGATGAAGAGCGCACAGAAGCTAGAAACAAGCTACAGGCTTTACCGCGTGACACCTCTATTATTAGAACACAAAATCGTTGTCGTCTAACAGGGCGAGTTCGCGGCAACTATCGTAAATTTGGTTTATGTCGTAATGAATTTCGTCGACTTGCTTTGGATGGTAAACTTCCAGGCGTAACAAAAGCCAGCTGGTAAGGGGCAAAAGATGGATACTGTAGGACAATTTTTAACACGCATTCGTAACGCAGGAACTGCACGTCATGAAAAAGTAGATGTGCCAGCTTCTAACATGCGGATTGGTATTGCTGAAATTTTAGTTCAAGAGGGTTTTATCCGTAGCTTTAAAGTAGCGAAAGATAGCAAACAAGGTATTATGAGAGTTTACCTTAAGTACGATGAAAAAGGAGATCATGCAATTTCTTCTATAGATCGTATTAGTCGTCCTGGTCTTAGAGTTTATGTAAATGTAGATAAAATTCCCGTAGTTCGCTCAGGTTTAGGTTTTGCCGTACTTAGTACAAGTCAGGGTATGATGAGTAGTAATGATGCAAAAAAGAAAAATCTTGGCGGCGAGTTAATTTGTAGCGTTTGGTAGGTGGGTTATGTCACGTATTGGTAGAGCTCCTGTTTATTTTGATGATAAAGTCCAAGTGAGTGTAACTCCTGGAAATGAAGTTATTGTTAAAGGGGCTAAGCACTCTTTAAAAGTGCCTATGCGCCCAGAAGTTAAAGCAACACTTGATGGTAAAACTGTTATTTTAACCCGTTCTGATGAGAGCAAGTACTCAAAGTCACTTCATGGTCTTTACCGTGCTCTTGTTCAGAATGCTGTTACAGGTGTTAGTAAAGGTTTTACTAAAGTACTTGAACTTCATGGTGTCGGTTATAGAGCTAACGTAGCTGGTAAAAAATTAGAATTGTCGTTAGGTTTTAGCCATCCAATTTCTTTTGCCATTCCAGATGGAATTGAAATTAAAGTTGAAAAACAGACAGCTGTTACAATTACAGGGGCTGATCGCTCTTTAGTTGGTCAAGTAGCTGCAAAAATTCGTAGTTTTAGACCGCCTGAACCATATTTAGGTAAAGGTATTCGTTATTCAGATGAACATATACGTCGAAAAGCTGGTAAGTCGGCTGGTAAGTAAGAGGTGAGTTGTGAAGCTTAAGTTTAAAAAAAGAACGGGATCTAAATCGATTAGTCGATTAAAGAAAAAAGTGAAAATTCGCAAAACTGTGAATGGTACTGCCGAGCGTCCACGCTTGTGCGTTTATCGTAGTACTCAGCACATTTACGCTCAGATTATTGACGATGCTGCAGGCAAAACTATTGTTGCAGCCTCATCGCTGAAAACTAAAGAGGGTAAATCAGGTAAAGAGTTAGCAAAACTTGTTGGTGCTGAAATTGCGAAATTAGCTGTTAATAAAAATATTAAGAACGTTGTATTTGATCGTAGTGGTTATTTATATCATGGACGCATTCAAGCTTTAGCTGAAGGTGCTCGTGAAGCTGGGCTTAACTTTTAAGGAGAACCCCTAAGTGGATAATAAGAATATGAACGCAGAGTTTGAAGAACGTGTAGTGACTATTAATCGAGTTGCCAAAGTTGTTAAGGGTGGCCGTCGCTTTTCATTCTCGGCTCTTGTGGTTGTCGGAAATCAATTAGGGCAAGTTGGCTTTGGAATGGGTAAAGCCGGTGAGGTTCCTGAGGCAATTGGTAAAGCAAGTCGCTCTGCTAGAAAAGCTTGTCAAAGCATCACTCTTAAAGAGGGAACAATTCCTCATGAGGTTATTGGTACTTTCGGGGCTGCCAAAGTTGTAATGAGACCAGCAGCTCCAGGAACAGGTGTTATTGCTGGTGGTGCTGTTCGTGCGGTGCTTGAATCAGTTGGAGTGCGAGATATTTTAACTAAATGTGTTGGTACACGTAATCCGCATAATGCAGTTCGTGCAACTCTTGATGGATTGAACCAATTAAAAATGATGATAGGTTCAAAATAATTTATATTTAGGTGGTAGTTATGGCTAAATCATTTCGTGTAACATTAAAAAGATCTTTGATTGGTTGTACGCAACCACAGCGTGATGCTGTTCGTTGTTTAGGTCTAAGAAAGCGACATCAAGAAGTTTTACTTCCTGATCATCCTGCCACTCGAGGAAACATTATGAAAGTTCAGCACTTGCTGGATGTTAAGGTGGAGAAGTAAGATGAGTTTATTATCACAATTGGCTCCTAAGGCCGGATCAATGCATTATAAAAAACGTCTTGGTAGAGGTAAGGGCTCTGGTTTGGGCCAAACCGCGGGTAAAGGTCATAAAGGTCAGTTGGCTCGCACAGGTGGTAAAGTTCGTCGTGGCTTTGAAGGTGGACAAACTCCATTAGCTCGTCGCTTGCCAAAGTTTGGTTTTAGCAATGTGGATTTTCGCAAAGAATATAATATTGTTAACTTATCTCAATTAGAAACTCTTTCTGGAGAAGTGACTCCTGAGACATTAAAAAAACAAGGCATAGTTGGAACTGGTTTAGTAAAAATACTTGCAAAGGGTAAGCTTACAAAATCTCTGACAGTAAAAGCGCATAAGTTTAGCGAATCAGCTAAATCAGCTATTGAGGCTGCTGGCGGTAAAGTTGAGGTAATTGCCTAGTGTCTACAGTGGGTGGGTTAACTCAAAATACAGATTTGCGTAAACGTATCCTTTTTACGCTTGGAATTTTGGCTGTATATCGTATTGGTGTGCATGTGCCAACTCCAGGAGTTGATAATGCAGCTGTGCTCTCCTTTTTTCAGGCACAAAGTGCTGGAATTTTTGGACTATTTAATACCTTTACTGGTGGTGCGCTTTCTCAGTTTAGTGTATTTGCTCTGGGAATCATGCCGTATATTTCGGCTTCGATCATATTTCAACTTCTTAGTTCTGCAGTACCTTATTTAGAATCTTTAAAAAAAGAGGGGCAACACGGACAAAAGAAAATTAGTCAATACACAAGATATGCAACGGTGCTATTAGCTATCGTACAAGGTTACGGAATTAGTACATGGTTGTTTAACTCAACAAGTCCGGAAGGAAAATCTCTAGTAACAAGTGCTTATGTTGGCTTTATTCCTTTTCAATTAATGACAATCATCACTCTGACAGCTGGAACATGTTTTATTATGTGGCTTGGTGAGCAAATTACAGAGCGTGGAATTGGCAATGGAGCAAGTTTAATTATCTTTACAGGGATAGCAGCTTCAATTCCCCATGGCGCTCAACAGTTGTTTTCTTTAGTGAGTAGCGGTGAGATGAGTTCAGCAATTGTTTTAGCTCTTGTGGCCCTTATGGTGCTCATTATTGCAATTGTTGTGTTTATGGAAGTAGGACAACGTAGAATTCCTATTCAATACTCACAGCGTGGGGCTGGGCGAGAATCCATGACAGCACCTGCTAGTCACTTGCCTTTAAAAATTAACTTCTCTGGAGTAATTCCTCCAATTTTTGCAAGTTCTCTATTAATGTTTCCCGCAACTATGGCTCAATTTGTGACTTCTCCATGGTTAAAAGCATTGCAGGATTCATTATCTCCGAGTGGAACTTTATATAACATTTTATTTATTTTACTAATTGTATTCTTCTGCTTTTTCTATACAGAAATTGTATTCAACCCCAATGATGTGGCAGAGAATTTAAAAAAATATGGTGGTTTTGTTCCAGGTATTAGAGCAGGAAAAAGCACGGCGGATTACATTCAAAGGGTATTAGAAAGAGTCAATGTTGGTGGAGCCATTTATTTAAGTGCTATATGTATTTTGCCAGGGCTTCTTGTGGAGCAAATGAATGTGCCATTTTACTTCGGTGGTACTAGCTTACTCATTTTAGTTGGAGTTGCTTTAGATACAACTCAACAAATTCAATCTCATTTAATTACACAAAAATATGATGGTTTTATGAAGGGCGTGAAAGTTCGCAGTCGGAGGGTGCAATATTGAATATTGTACTTTTTGGTCCACCTGGAGCCGGCAAAGGGACACAATCAGCTTTGCTTGTTGAGCGTATGAATATGTCGCAGATTAGTACTGGAGATTTATTCAGAGCTGCAATTAAGAATAAAACGGATTTGGGCACGAAAGCACAAGGCTATATGGATCGTGGAGAGCTTGTGCCAGACTCGATTGTTATTGGAATGGTTGATGAGGTTTTAGCAAAACTTGATGGCAAGAGCTTTATTCTTGATGGTTTTCCAAGAACAGAAGCTCAAGCTAAAGCCTTGGAGGAGATTTTAGAAAAGCGTAGCCTAAAAATAGATCGGGCCATTTTTCTAGAGGTTCCTCATAACGATTTGATGGCAAGGCTTACTGGTCGTAGAGTTTGTAAGAATTGCGGAGCTGTTTACCACACTCAGACAAAGCCCTCTAAAAAAGAAGGCATCTGTGATGTTTGTGGTGGTGAAGTCGTACAGCGTAATGATGATAAGGCGGAAGTTATAGGTAACCGCCTTAAAGCTTATGAAGAGAGTACAAGCCCATTGAGGGGTTATTTTAAGAGGCAAGGCAATTATGTGGAGGTTAAAGGTACAGGAAGCACAGAGGAAGTTTTTAGGCTAATAAGCCAACAACTTCAGGTTTAGTTGCAAACTAAATAAATCTGCCTTTTTACGCTGGACTTAGTAAAAATGCAGTGTTATTTTCGGCGACCGCTTTTTGTATTTTTGTAAGGCTCAATTTTTGCTGGAGCCTGATGTGGTTTAAATGTTTAAAATTACGGGTGTTTTATGAAAGTTCGTCCATCAGTAAAAAAGATTTGCAATAAATGTAAAATAATCAAGCGTAAGGGCGTGATTCGCGTGATTTGCGAAAACCCTAAACATAAGCAGAGACAGGGGTAATTTGAATGGCTCGTATCTCCGGGGTAGATTTACCAAGAAATAAAAGAGTTGAGATAGCATTAACATATATGTATGGCATCGGAACATCTCGAGCACGTCAAATTTGTAAAGAGGCTGGAATTCCCTCTAGTTTAAGAACAGATTCATTGACTGATGAACATATAGCTAAAATTCGATCTATTATTGAGTCTAATTTTAAAATTGAAGGTGATTTAAGACGTGAAATTGGCTTAGCCATTAAACGGCTTATGGACCTTAACTGCTACAGAGGCTCTCGTCATAGAAAAGGCCTACCAGTTCGTGGTCAAAGAACACGTTCAAATGCCCGTACGAGAAAAGGTCCTAAAAAGACGGTCGCTAATAAGAAAAAAGCAGTTTAAGGTCTCAAGGAGATAGAATGAATACGACGACAAATGCGGCTGGACAAAATAAAAAGCCAGCTAAGAAAAAAATCAAGCGCAATGTTCCTCAGGGATGTTGTTATATCCAGTCAGGTTTTGGGAATACAATCATTACTATGACAGACCCAGCAGGTGACACCGTTGCCTGGTCTTCTGCTGGACACCTTGGTTTTAAAGGAAGTCGCAAAGGAACTCCTTTTGCAGCTCAAGTAGCAGCAGAAGATGTAGCCAAAAAAGCTATAGAAGCAGGAATGCGTTCAATTGAGGTTTTTATTACAGGGCCTGGTGCTGGACGTGAGCCGGCTGTACGTGCATTAGCTGCCGCTGGCATGAGAATTTTAATTTTAAAAGATGTGACCCCAATTCCTCACAACGGTTGCAGACCGCCAAAACGTCGTAGAGTTTAAGGAGATAGCTGTGAGCTGTATTAACGACAGTGTATGTAAATTGTGCCGCAGAGAAAACGTGAAGCTCTTTTTAAAGGGTGATCGTTGCTATACGGATAAATGTTCTTTTGATAGACGACCATACCCACCGGGACAACATGGTCAGTCTCGATTAAAATTTTCTGAGTTTGCTTTGCAATTACGTGAAAAACAAAAAGCTAAGCGTTACTACGGAGTTTCTGAAAAGCAATTTCGCCGTTACTTTCATGAGGCAGATAAGTCTCGTGATGTAACAGGTGTTGCTTTGTTAAAAATTCTAGAGACTCGTTTAGATAACGTTGTTTACTCTTTAGGATATGCAAACTCTCGTCGTGAGGCTCGTCAACTTGTTGGACATTGTCATTTTCTAGTAAATGGAAAACAAGTAAATATCCCGAGCTACCAAGTTAAAAAAGGAGATGTGGTTGAGGTTTGTGAAAGCAGCCGTCAATCAAATCAAATCCTAGCGGCTGTACAGTCAGTGGCTAGACGCCAAGTACCAGTTTGGCTTGAAGCAGATTATAGTGGTTTTAAGGGTACGGTAAAAGATATGCCGAATCGTGAAGATACGACTATGCCAATTGAAGAAAACATGATTGTTGAATATTACTCTCGTTAATGATGGGGGACTAAGTCCATGCAGATGCAAGAACACTATTATAAATTTTGGCGCGATCTTATTAAACCAAGAGGTTTTGAAGTTGATCGTGATACATTAAGAGACGACTATGGTCGTTTTATTGTACGTCCTCTTGAAAGAGGATTTGGTACAACCCTAGGCAACTCTTTACGTCGTGTTTTATTAAACTCGATGATGGGATCAGCTGTCTCTGCAGTTAAGTTTGAGGGTGTACTTCATGAGTTTACTACAATTCCTGATGTTCTTGAGGACGTTACGGATATTATTTTAAACTTAAAAGAACTTCGCTTTTGTCAGTATGCCTCTGAACCACAAACTTTGCGAATTAGCAAAAAAGGTCCAGGGAAAGTAACTGGAGCAGATATTCAAACTAACGATAAGGTTGAAATTCTAAATCCACATCAGCATATTGCTACTCTTGGTGACAATGCAAATTTCAATGCAGAAATTATCGTTAGTTATGGTAGAGGCTATATTCCAGCAGAACAAAGAGAAGTAGAATTATCAGTTGGTTTTATCGGAGTTGATGCTCTTCATAGCCCAATTCGCCGAGTAAACTACAATGTTTCAAATGCTCGTGTTGGTCAGCGCACGGATTACGATGCTTTGACTCTTGAAATTTGGACAGATGGTTCTTTAAAACCTGAAGAATCAGTAGCTCTAGCTTCAAAAATCCTTAAAGAGCAATTACAAGTATTTTTGACTTTTGATGAGAGTATTGAGCCTTCTGAAGAAACTATTGAACTTAAATCACCAACACTGAATGAGAATCTTTTTCGATCAGTAGATGATCTTGAGCTTTCTGTTCGCAGTGCAAATTGTTTGAAGAATGCAAATATCAGATACATTGGTGAGCTTGTTGTGAGAAGTGAAGCTGAAATGCTAAAAACAAAAAACTTTGGTCGTAAATCACTTAATGAGATCAAAGAAATATTATCAGAAATGGGTCTGGGATTAGGTTTAAAAATTGATGGTTGGCCGCCTCCAGGTTGGGACCCAAATGTTCCACCACCACCAAAACGTGAACAATAGGATTTTTGTTGTGCATAGTATGCACGGAGATAAGTTATGAGACATAGAAGACGCGTAAAACATTTTAGTAGAAAATCTGGCCCTCGTAAGGCTTTGTTAAGAGGACTAGTTTGTTCTTTAGTGGATCACGAAAGAATCACTACGACTGTTGAGAAGGCAAAAGAGTTAAGACGTCATGTTGAAAAAGCAATTACTCTGGCTAAAGAAGATACTATAGCTAGACGTCGTCTTTTAATGTCTAGATATCCTAATGATGAAGTGGTCGCAAAGCTTTTTAAAGTGCTTAGCCCGCGATTTAAAACTCGCCCAGGTGGCTATACTCGTATTATTAAAATAGGTCGTAGACCTGGTGATACAGCTGAAATGGCTTTTATTGAGTTTGTTGATTACGACTATACCAAAAAAGTAACTGGAGCTGATGTTGAAGCAAGTGCTAAGCCAGCAAAAGGCAAAAAATCTAAAAAAGCAGACGCTGAAACAGTAAAAGTAAAAGCGAAATCTTCAAGCGCTAAGGCAGCCAAATTAGTAGCAGCAAAAAGAAAACGCGTACAAAAAATCCAGAAAAAATCTAGAGCTGAAGCTCGCGCTTAAGTTCTTAATAAAAAATTATTTTATTAAAAGCCGAACTGTTTAAAGCAGTTCGGCTTTTTTTATTAACTTGTCAATGGTAGGGTAAAGCATGAGAAGAGAGACTCACCGATTTAAAAAGTTAAGGTGGCTATAAGATGAAGATTTATTTGCGTGCTAGTTTAATTGCTCTTGTATTTGCCGGGATTCTTATCAGCATATACTTTACTTTAACAAAATCTGGCTCTCAGAATGCACCAAACTTTGACAAAATAGAAGCTATGGAGACTCAAGGAGTGCCAGACTTTAAATTCACAACCCTTAAGGGTAATGAGTCTAATTTAAGTAGCCTAAAAGGGAAGGTGGTCTTGATTAATTTTTGGGCCTCTTGGTGTGCTCCCTGTATTGAAGAAATTCCATCAATGATTAAACTTGCTGAGAAGTATGGCGATCAAATAGAGATTATTGCGATCTCTGCTGATGCTGAGATAGCAGAGGTTAATAATTTTTTAAAATCTTTTCCTGAAATTGAAAAACCTAATATCCATATTGTTTGGGATGAAAAGAAAGAACTCATGCAATTATTTGAAATTGATCGTTTGCCGGAGTCTTTTTTGACGAATAAAGATCTAAAGCTGGCTAGAAAAATTTTAGGATCTATTAATTGGATAAGCCAAGACACCACTGACTATATTGATAAGTTAGTAAAATAAAAAGTGATTTAATAAAACCAGTTATTAAAATCCAAGTTTCTTTTTAAGTTCATCAGCTTTCTTTTTTAACTCATCTTCAGCTTGATTCTTAACTTGGTTTTCTGCGTCTTTCTTGGCTTGATTGGCTTGTCCTTCGGCTTTTGCTTTTTGCGCATTGAGCTCAGCCGTAACTTTAGCAATCTCACGATCAACTTGAGCCTTAGTCTTATTGATCTCAGATTCTATGCGAGCTTTTTGGGCGCCGACCATATCATCGATATATTTTTTAATTTTAGCTCGAGCTTCATTGATCTTTGCTTGAATCTGTTTTTCAAAGCCTTTGCGAAGTTCCTCACCTAAATTTGAGTTAATACTTAGGGGAATGCGAGGAAAGTGACCCTGTCCCTTTGCTTCAAGAGTCACTACAGGAATGCCTTTGAAAATTTCTTTAAGCATAGAGTCTGCGATTTCGTTAGTGGCATTTACATCATAAGCTATTTGTGTAAAGCGGTTTTGAAGATTAAAGCCAATTCCTTCGTTATCAAATTGACCCTTTAAATCTAAGCTGCCATTTGCTTTTGCAAAAGCAATTTTAACATCCGGAGATTGAACAAGCTCCTTACCATCAATCGGATAAGAGCCTACTTCTGCAGAGAAACTTTCCTTTTTTTCATCAGATCGGTGATCCATAGTCGCATTTAGCTTCACACCAGTTACTTGTTGAGCATTAAAATCGCCTACAACATTTAAGACAGTTGGTTTTTGAATAATGATTTGATTTGAAGTTACGTTGGTAAGCTCCCCTCTAACATCTCCAACACTAGGATCTCCTTTGGAGCTAGAGCTAATAACAGCCTTTTTAAGCCAGAAGAAAGGGTAACCATTCGGACGTCCAAACTCATAGGAAACCCCTTTGGCACGTGGACGAGGCTGAATCTGTATGTCTTCTTTTTTATCTTTGCTGGTGAGGTTTGGAGGTAAATATTGGTGAGCTAAATTTTTATATTTCTGAAACTTATTTAAATAGGGTGTTACATAGCTCATAAAAATAGATTTTGCTATATCACCAGCTTTGAGAGAGGGGATTCTAAAACGAGATTCAAGTGATTTAACATCTATCTGGAATTGCTTTTCTAGAGCCTTGTACTGAGCTTCAATGTTTTGTAAATCTGCTGTGAGTGTTTCGTGAGCTGATTGTACAGTTTTAAACTTTTGATCCGCTTCTTTTAAAATAGTGTCAATTTCTCTAAGGGAATTTTGTAATTCTTGAGGAGTTTTAAAGTCTTTTAATTTCACTCTACTTAAGCGATCTGTAAGAGCTTTCACTTCGGCTTCATTGGGAAGAGTTTTAAGTTTTGCATCCCACTCCACTTGCTTTTGTTTCAAATTTTTCTCTAGAGCTTCTGCAAGTTGTTTTGAAGGAAGTGTGCCTTCAATGTTTTTTAATTGCGCATTAAAATCAGTTCCACCAAGCACTGCTGCAATATCACCAAGTGCATTACTTTCATTTTGTGTTTGCACTTTATCAAGGGCTTGATCTGCAATTTTTTGTCCTTCTTTTTCTAGTAGACTTGGACCAGCATCAGGTTTTGGAGGCTCTGGAGGTTTTACTTTTCCAGGGTGTTTTCTTAAGGTGTTAATTGCAATCTGTTCAATCGAAGACTCATTAATAACAATCTTAGCTCTTAAAAGAGCATCCCAAAGCATGCTAAAGCGCATGCTGCCAATTTCAAGAAAGTTGTGAGTTGGGTTTTCACTATCAGTGAGCTCAACTCCCTTAATTTCAATACTTGCTTTCCAAAAACTAGTTTCAAGTTGTGCCACATCCACTTCAGCGCCAAGAGTTTGATAGCCGACCCATTCTATGGATCTTCTAAGCATTCCATCAAAAAAGAAGTGAAAATAAATGTAGATGGCAGCAATTATAATCAGAGTTGGAATAATGGCTTCAAAACGAATAGGACCTTTAGATTTTTTCTTTTTGATCACAACTTGTTCACTCATTGTATGTCTCCTGATTAACCGTAAAGCTCATTATATTTTACATACCACTTATAGAAAGATGTGGCTTTGACCAGTTTCCAAAATTTTGTTTGCTGAAACCTAGCAACAACTGTTACGCGGTATTTTATAATTAAAATTCGAAAGATGATGATGGCAAAAGGTAGAAGCAATATTGAAATCACTCCAGCCCCCATAACAATACTGTTATTAAAACGGGTGAGTGGCACGAAAGGCATATTATACATACTGATAAATAAAGGTCTTAAAGACTTATTTTCTAAAATAACTTTACCAACTTCATTGAAAGCAGGGTCAAGCAGGTAAGCAACAAACTTAAAGAAAAAGGCACTTAAGAAGGCCGCACCCATCTGAACTCTAAAGAAGAAAATCACTAATAAAATTAATAGAGCTTGTAGGGAGAGTATAGGAGCAAATCCTAAAACTAGTCCGCACGCAAGACCTGCAGCAAGTTGGTTATGGCCTGTGTCTGAATTAAGAAGTTTTACAAAGGCAAAAATCTGTTTAAGAAGTAGAGTCATAGTCCCCTCATTTAAAGTGACAATATAACTAGGCAAAGTTACCTAATTTTGAAATTAAAGTTACTTATAGATAAGTTTAGATGGATAAAGTGGAGAAACTCAAGCATCGATTTATACTAGGGTGTGTCGAAATAAAGTGAACCCTTAGTTTTTTTTGGTGAGAATGCGCAGAGCTTTAGAAGATAGTTCTGTATCTGTAAGAACAAATAAATGAAGTCCTGGAGCTCCAACCTGTTTAAACTCTTCAATTAGTGAAAGGAAACTATCAAGAATCTGTGCTGGAGAGGCTGTTTTTTCATCATCTGGTAAAGAGTTATAATAGTGATCAGAAATTTTAACGGCAAAACGTTTAGTCATGCGCTCAGCTTGTTTTTTGGACTTTAGAATCCTCGTACCAGGTAGAATGGGGGCGTGAAGATGATTGCGCGCGCATTCCTCTAGAAACTCCGCATAAGATTGCGCGCTAAAAAGCATTTGAGTGATTCCATACTCAGCACCTGCTTCAATCTTAAGGCGAAAGTAACCAAGTCTTTGTTCTTCAGAGGGCTCATCTGGGTAGACAGCAGCTCCAATGCAAAAATCTGTTTTTGTATGTGGCTGAACTTCAAAGCCTTTTCTTTGCAGGAATTCTCCACTATTGAGTTTTTTAATTTGCTCAATAAGTTGATAAGCATAAGGGTAAGAACTCTCTTTAGGTTGCCAGTTAACAACTCCTTGTGGCGGATCTCCTCGGAGTGCAAGAATATTGCGAATACCAAAATAGTGATGATCCATAAGTTGGTTTTCAACTTCTTCAGGCGTTAAATCTCTACAGGTGAAGTGGGCTATGCAAGGAACACGAAAGTGATCCTTGATCACTTGAGCAATTGGTAAGCTGCCGCCTCTTAAGCTGCCGCCAGCTCCCTTTGTAACGGATAAAAACTGCGAACCTGATAACACTAAGCTTTCAATCTGTTCAATAATGGTATCTTGTGAAGAGCCATTACGCGGAGGAATTACTTCCGCTGAAAATGTAAATGTATCTTCTTTTATGAGGTCAATAATTTTAATATCAGGTCGATAAATACTTGGTATCACGTTAGGTCTCCGACAGCAGATCCTACGGCAAAATATTTTGCATCAGGATGATGAAATACAATTGCAGAAACACTGGCCTCTGGATCCATCATAAAACCCTCAGTGAGTTGAACGCCAATATCTTCAGGTTTTAAGAGTTCAAAAAGTTTAGCCTGATCTTCAAGATTTGGACAAGCCGGATATCCAAAAGAATAGCGTTTACCGTGATATTTCGCTTGAAAACGATCCATCATGGTCATATCTGGGGAATCGGGGAAGCCCCAAGTGCTGCGTAAAAATCCATGAAGATATTCAGCATAAGCTTCGGCAGTTTCAATAGCGAGCGCTTGTAAAATATGAGATTTTAAAAAGATGCCCTTCTCTTTAAGCTCAGTAGATCTTTGTCTTACATTATGACCAGCAGTAACAACAAAGAAGGCTAGATTGTCTGTGGGTTCCATACTGGGCACGACGTAATCAGCAAGGCAGAGGTGGGGCGATTGATTTTGCCTAATAAATTCAAACTCACATTTTGCTTGAGATTCAGACTCGTCATATATAAATATTTTTCGTCCCTGACTACGTGTTTTAAAAAACTGGTAAACAGCTGTAGGTTTAATAATATCTAGATTGCGATATTCATTTTTTACTTCTTCCACAGCTTGATAAATCTCATAGGCTCTTGGGTCTTCTAATTTTAAAACACTAAGAGCTTTTTTATCTCGCTCAATTTCACCAATAAGCTTAGCAGCCTTTGCTTTAACTCCTAAGTGTCTAGTGTAGAGCATCAAGGGGTTAATGTACTTCCAGATTTGCTCCAAGGGTGCCGTTCTTACAACGTGGCGTTTGTAGTCTGGAGGCTTAGGGATTTCAGTAAGAATAGAAACACTATCTGAGCGCTTGTCTAAAAGCTCTGCAGAAAGAGTAGGTTTAGGTGCTGCCACCGGAGCTGTATCATGGGCGCGTTTACGCTTTTCTTCATTTTCTGCCTGCAGTAGGGGAAGCTTGTCTTTACTCATGACCTGGTTGGCAAGATCAAGACCATTCATAGCATCAGAGGCATATAAAACGAGACCGTCATATTTTGGCAGAATTCGTTTTTCAGTAAAGTTTTTTGATAAGGCCGCGCCTCCCACCAAAATAGGAGCTTGAATTCCAGCGCGACAGAGATCCTCTGCCGTAACAATCATTTGTTGTGCTGACTTTACTAGTAAGCCTGATAAGCCAATCATATCAGGCTTATGTTTTTTTGCTTCTTCGATTAATTTTTCAGGTGGAATTTTAATGCCAAGATTAATTATTTTATATCCGTTGTTTGAAAGAATAATATCCACAAGATTTTTGCCAATATCATGGACATCACCTTTAACAGTGGCAAGGAGCATACTTCCACGCGTGCTGCTCTCAGTTTTCTCCATAAACTGTTCAAGGTGAGCTACCGCGGCCTTCATGACTTCAGCCGATTGTAAAACTTCAGCGACAATAAGTTTATTGTCATTAAAAAGACGACCCACTTCGTCCATTCCAGTCATAAGGGGACCATTGATAATATTTAAAGGAGCTTCGCGTTTGCGCAACTCTTCAAGATCTTCAATAAGTCCTTCTTTAGTGCCTTCCACAATATTGCTGGCAAGGCGTTGTTCAACGGGAATTGAACTGCGATCCACTTTTGCTTTTACTTTTCT
>CAYMKD010000024.1:0-9349 GCA_964390435.1 uncultured Pseudobdellovibrionaceae bacterium
TGATGGAGGAGCAGGGGCTCGATATCCCCATCCTCATCGGCGGCGCGCCCGTGACGCAAGACTTCGCCCAGCAGATCGGCGCCGATGGCTTCATATACATGCACAGGCTTTGCGACGCCCTCTTTGTATTCATATTTTACTATTCTTGTATGAACAAACAAACCTACAGCAATCACAGGTCCATCTTGCAACATAGGCTTTTCAATTCCCGCATAAAAGCACGCATTACTCGGACATTTTCCTATAGCTTCAAAACCATTGTTGTCACGAATACCATGAGTTTGTTTGCCAGATTTTTCTGGTAAAAATAAATCTGGAACTTTAAGAGATTGCTCAACCTTACCCTCTTTACTAAGAACCCATAGTTCCGGCATTAATCGAGGGTCTTGTTTATTATCCCCCTCTGTTGAAACCAACCAACCACCTGCTGGCCAAGGCATAAGAGCTTCTAAATCTAACTCTGATTCTTTAAAACTGCTGCCATCAGACTTTTTAACAAATAAAATATCTTTTGGTTTTACAGTTAAACTTTTTTTATTCATATTAATTTTAAACTTATACATTCGAGCAGGACCTCTTTCAGCTCGGTCATCAGAAACTGCCCATAAATCTTGTGTATCTTGATCAAAATAAAGATCTGAAATTCCGCCAATTGGGATGTTTTTAAATTTTGTTCCCGTCTTAATTGTAAAATCACTTAAATACTCAAGCTTTATAGCCCATGCTGAATGGATCCACAAAACAACCAACAAGCCTGTTGCAAACTTCATATTAGCTCCTCAATAAATGTACCTTAATTGTGTTGGATATTTCGCTCAGACTCAAGCTAGAAAATTAAGACTTCATTCTCTGTCGTGCTAGATGAATGGTATTTTTTAATAAAGTCGCAATAGTCAGCGGGCCTACGCCTCCTGGCACTGGAGTTGCGGCTTGCACCCAGTTCTCTAGTTCATCAAATCTCACATCGCCAACTACTTTTTGCCCAGCACCAGAACCATGAATACCTACATCAATCACAATCGAATCTTTTTTAAAATCTTCTTTACCTAAAAATTCTCTTTGCCCAGCTGCTACAACAACTAAGTCTGCATTTTGAGTGTAGGCCCTTATATCTGGAGTTTTAGAGTGCACAACTGTCACCGTGGCATCAGCTTGCAATAATAATTGAGCCATGGGTTTGCCAACTATTTGGCTACGTCCAACCACAACTGCTCTCATGCCTTTAGGTTTAATTTTATAATACTCAAGTAAAGTCATCACTCCCTGTGGAGTGCATGGGACGACTCGTGGCTTACCGGCCCATAATAAACCCATGTTTTCATAAGTGAGGCCGTCAGAATCTTTACGAGGATCAATCGCCTGCGTGGCTTGCTCTGAATTAAGCCCTTTAGGAAGAGGTAATTGAACCAAAAATCCGTCGATCAGATTATCTTTATTTAAAGTATGAATTTCTGTTAAAAGTTGGTCCATAGAGCTCTCTTGCGGCAGAGTTCGTAAAACCGAATGAAGTCCTAATTTTTGACAAGCCAACTCTTTGTTACGAACATACACTTTGCTAGCCGGGGCCTCTCCCACTAGAATCACCCCTAGCCCTGGAGCCCGCCCATGACTCTCTTTAAAAGCCTTGGCCTCAGTGGCTATTTCTAAACGCAAAGCTTTTGCGACCTGTTTGCCATCAAGAATAAGCATTTAAAAGCCTCCCGTAGATCTCATTATTAACGCAGATACCAAGTAAATCCAATTGTTTATCAGTTCCTTGACGCAATCTCCTCTATAGATTAGTCTGCAGCCAAAATGGCTTGGTGAATGAAGGAGACTTCTTATGTCAGAAAAAGTGAAACTTTCTAAAGATGGCAGTTCCATTGACTTCGTACAATCTGAAAGCATTCCCACTTCACTTAAAAAATTTCGCCAAAGTCCTGAAATTGAAGGTTTTTACAGATTTATTTTTGAAAATGACCTACAAAAAGAAGCTTACGAAATTTTAGACCGCATTATTATTGAGCGTAAAGCACGTAAATCTAAAGACAAAAAAGAAGAAGCTTTAAAAGCTAAAGCTGCTGCAGCTACAGCGGCTCCTACTGCTAAAGCAAAAAAAGCCGGCGCTAAAGCTCCAGCCAAGACAGCTGCCAAAGCGGCCCCTGCTGCTAAAGCAAAAAAAGCCAAAAAGAAGTAGTTTCTATTTGTCCGATTTCTGTCCGGACTGTTTTATCAAAGCAACTCTAATCTTACTTAAATGTATTTAATTAGGCCTATTATTTGCTCTGCCTCCCTATAAGGAGGTTCGATGAACAAAACAATTAAAAATCAAAAAGGCCAAGGTCTCATTGAGTATCTTATTATTGTGGCACTGGTTGGCGTTGCAACTATAGGAGTTGTTCGAGTCGTTGGCAGTAATTTATCCACTCAATTTGCAAATGTGGCAAATGCATTAGGTGGTCATGGAGATCGTGAAATTCGTGTTGAGGCAACTAATAAAGAGCTCTACAAGAAAAAAAATCTAAGCGATTTTATGAAAAACGTGCAGGACTAAACTTGAAAGTCATAACAAAATCTCACGGACAAGCCACCATTGAGTTTCTTTTTGGTGGTTGGGTCTTTGCTATTTTTATACTTAGCTTTGTGGCTCTTGCTTATTTGGGACTATGTCACATACAGACACAAACTGAACTCTACGAAGCTCTTATTTGTGTCTCTAAAGAACAACCTGTTTTAGTTTGTAAAAAAAACCTTAAAGAGAATACAGAAAAGTTTTTACCCTATGTTAAAGTGTCTTCTATTTTTTTAACAAAAAATCAACAGGAGCTTTCTGGGCAATTACGTTTAAAGGTTTTAAAAAAATTTGAATGGCATCCTAAGCTGAGTCTTGCATGGCCACTAAAATAAAAAATCAAAAAGGCTTTGCTACTATACTATTAATGAGTCTTCTTCCTGTTCTTTTAACTTTAATTTGTTTTAGCTGGTTTTTTTTAAGCATAAGACAAGTTAAAAGCGAATCAGCTCATATATGCCGTGCTACTTTACTAAATGGACAAAAAAAAGCTGCAGCTCCGTTAAGAATTTTGTTGGCTCTAAATAAAAAAGCTGTGAGCCTCGAAATTCAACTGCAGAAAGCCAACTTGCGACTAAAACTTGCCATTGCTAGTCAAAACGCAGTCGCTTTTGCTGCCGCAACTGCAGCAATTCTACGAATAAAAGCTCAGCAAAAATCTTTATCCTATCAACAAAAAAGTTTAATTTCTTGGGCGAATAAGGAGCTTCTCCAAACCTCTTTGGAAGCTAAAATAAAGGTGCAACAAAAACTATCAAAACAAAGTTACCTTCTTAAAAATCTTTTAAGCTTATTAAATATTCAAGTAAAAAGTTTTTCTACTAAACTTGCAGTTGAAGCCATTAATCCTATGAGTCTTGCTCCGTCTTACCGTCCGAAATCCGACTTTGAAAGACAGCAGTCTTTACGCGTACATTGGAAATATAAATTGCAAACTAATCAAAACAAATGGGCGTCTGCATTTTTAAAAATTGATAAAAATTTTAAGGACTCTTGTGTGGCTAGTTTAAAAGCCAGAGGTAATGGATGGATCGCAATTCTCAAAGAGGACAGGCTCTTGTAGAAATACTTATTATATTTATGGTTTTCTCATTTATGTTTTTTTCGATTTTAAACACCATAAGTGAGAGTGAAAAATGGTTACAAAAAAATCAATTTAAAAGGACTTATCAAGATGGCAGAAAAATTAAAAATACTTTTAAAAAAGTACGATAACATTAAATACAAACAATTTATTGTTATTATTTTATTTTTACTTCTTGGTGTGATTTGTTTTTTAGTCGACTCAAAAGAAGAACAGAAAAATACCTTTGATCAAGAAGAGAGCCCCACTTTTGCAGACACTTACATTCCATCAGGTTATGTGCTTGTCCCAATTGAACTTGCCAACACCGATTCTCTGGCTTCTATTTTAGGAAATTACGGAGTTGTAGATTTATTTTCACAACTTGCACAAAATAAAAATTCAAAACCTTTGGCACAAAAAGTAAAAATTATTAGAGCCCCTTTAGATCCAAATCAATTTGCAGTTCTAGTTCCACAAGACGAAGCAGCTAGCATTGTACAGCACAATGGACCTCTGGTGGCTGTGCTACAAAATCGTAACCAAAAAGGCACCGAATTTTATAAAAAGATTAAAAATCGATCTCGAATTTCGGTTTATTATGAGGAGGATACAAGCGATGAATTACAGTAAATTTATTATTTTACTTCTTTTTTTAAGCCCTACGACTCAGGCTGATATTCTCTATAGATCAAATTTAGTTTCAAAAGAAGACTATAATGCTTATATTGAAAGTCACACTGAATACCAAAGTTACACTGAAGCTTATCTTAAATATGAAACAAAATTAATGCCTGATTTTTTAGATTCTGTTGCAAGTGCAAAAAATTTTGAGTTAGAAAAAAACTCAAGTGCAGCCTACGCCGAGTACGAAAAATCCTTATCTCTGATTTTATCACGCCCTCTAAACTCAGAAACACAAAAAACTTATCTTCAAATTATGCTACGTCTTTTGGACTTATCCGCAAATGCAGAAACTGCAAATCATTGGCGCTTTGAAATCCATAAACTGTTGAAACTTGTCCCATTACTTTCTCAAACATTGCCCAAAGCTTTAATTGAAAGTTTAAAAAAACAATGGGAAAAATCACCTTATTTTATTTGGCGCCCAAGAAAAGAGGACAAAGATTTTGAATATCTTCTAGTAAATGGAGAAAAATTTAAAATCAACGCTTGGACTGAAATAAAACTCTATGCTGGCGCTTATCAGTTTGTATTATTGAGCAACGCCTTTCGACCTATTATGCGATTTACTTCAGCCATGAGCTTTCAAGAGGAAACTGAAGCTAAAGTAGCTTTTGCAGAAGGTCATTGCCTTAATCCTAAGATGAATACTTCTACTACAGCTTGGGGAGAAGAGAGCAAAGTCTTTTATAATGAAAAATGCTTAATCTCGCCAATGACAAGCTCTTGGCAAGAAACCGCAAAAACAGATTTTCAAGAATTACCTACTTTATCTTCAACACAACTGAATCAAAAATCTCATTGGCTATGGCCAACATTAATTGCAGTTGGAGTCGGCGCACTCGCTTACACTTTAAAAGATAAAAAAGTTGTTGTAACTCTTCCTCGGTTTTAAAGAGCCTCGCCTTTAAATACTACTTCTTGGACAAGACCATCTTGCCAGATGGTATAGCTGTCAGGTGCGAACTGATCATCAGGATGAGTGTGATAATAAAAACAGGGTTTAAGTGTTGCTTGAATACCTGTTTTTGAGGCTTGCTCCATGGCTTGAATATTGTTTTTGAGTGAAGCAGACTCAATCGGACTGTCACTTCCAAAATAAAACTGGATGCCGCTCTCTTCAAGTTTTCTCCACTGAAAAGCATATTGATAAAGATTGTTTACTTTTTGCTTAAGCCACTTTTGATCTGTTAGCCAATGGCAAGGCTGAAGGTGACAGGTTACTTGCAGCTGTTTACAAAGCTCGATGGTTTCATCACGCATAAGCTCAACATGCTCTAGCTGTAGTGAGCCATTAAACCCTAATGCTTTGACCTCTAAAGCAAGGCTTACTATTTGATGAACCGCTTGATCGCCAATGGTATGCACACTGACTTCATGTCCTTTACTCCAAGCCTCTTTAAAAATAGTTTTAACTTCTTCGTCGGACCATAAAGTCAGTCCACAACTCTCGGTCCCATCATAGTTTTGACTTAAGTAAGCTCCCTCGGAACCAAGAGCACCATCATAGAAAAATTTAATGGCTTTAGCACGCAAAAGTGGTTGAGAGGATTTTTTAGCTTGGTCTAATAAATTCATTGCACGAGGCAGATCATTTAAACTCTCAAAAGGGAAATTCTGCTCAACAGCTAAAGTGAGTTCACGTCGATCAGCTAATTCTTGCATTAAATCCCATTGCAATTCAAAACCACCCATATCACGAATATGAGTAAAACCAGATTGATTAAAAAGTCGCATTGCTACACATAGTTGCTCTTTAATTTGTGCGCGATTGAAGCTTGGCAAAATATAATCAATCTGCATTTTTGCCATATCAATAAGAACCCCCGTTGGCAGTCCATTTTGATCACGAACGATTAAGCCACCTTGTGGTGACGGTTTTTCGCTCTCTGTTTTATTTAAATAACCAATTCTTTTTAAAGCTTCAGAGTTTACCCAGGCTGCATGTCCATCAGCGCGGCTTAAAAATACTGGATTATTTGGAAAAAGCTTATCCAAAATTTTTTTATCTGGAAATTGATTATCTGGCCACAGATGTTGGTCCCAACCAAAACCCATAAGCCATTCGCCTCGAAAATGAGAGGCATTTACCTTGAGGTCTGCGACAGCTTGAGGATTTTTTAAATGACGAAGATCTAATTGAGTGAGCACTTCACCTGTTGCTTGCCAGTGTAGATGGCTATCATAGCAACGCATAATTTTAATGGACATAAAAAAACCTCTTAAGTTAAGAGGTTTTTAACAAAAAATAATTTTAAAAGATAGTCACTTTAGCGAGGAGCTCCACCAGATGTGCTTGGAAGAACATAACCACTATTACCGTAGTTGTAACCCCCGCCACCATTTACGCCTAAACTAAAATCAACGCCTAAACTAGCCCCACCGCCGTAGCCGGCACCGGCACCGGCACCATAACCAGCTCCTGCTCCATAACCATAACCTCCGCCGCCATACCCACCTACACCCAATGCTTGCATACGAGCTTGTAGAGTTTGCATTTCTTGTTGAAGGCCAGCATAAGCTTGGTATTTAGCTTGTTGCTCTTGTATATATTGTTGCTGTTGTTGGTAGTACTGTTGTTGTTGTTGCATTTGCATTTGCAATTGTTGCATCTGCATTTCATAAGACATTTGTCCGCCACCGTTTGGACCATATGGACCCCACTGACCGCCACCATTAACGTTGCCGTTCCAACCGCCATTTGGACCATATGGGCCCCACTGACCGCCACCGTTAACATTGCCATTCCAACCACCATTTGGACCGTATGGGCCCCACTGACCGCCACCGTTAACATTGCCGTTCCAACCGCCGTTTGGACCGTATGGACCCCACTGACCACCGCCATTAACATTGCCATTCCAACCGGCTTGCCATCCTCCAGGTCCAACTCCTGGCATGTACATACCACCACTATTTGCACCATTTGCCCAAGGGTAAGCATTTGCATTTGTTATTCCCCATGGACCGCTACCATTTACTCCAGAACCACAACCAAAAGCTCCATTAACGCCACCAGCAACAGCACCATAAAGTGCACTAGCAATAAATGGATAACCATACAAAATTGCGGGCGCTGCTTGGCTCTCATATCCAATAGCTGCATTTGCCTTCACGCGCTGTCTTTCACTATAATAGCCAGCCGCAATACTTCCTAAACCTAGCGCCACATTACCAAGAGTGCCCACCAGCGAAGGTTGCTGAGGACGAACATACTGACTGCCACTGCCATTAGCAGTACAAGTTGCACAGAACTCTCCTTCGACTTGCGCTTGAATTTCTTCGTCGATTCTTTCTTTTGCGCCATCAATTCTATCTTCGAGTCTGCTTATTTTTTCTTCTAATTGATCAAGATCATCTTGTTTATTATCACGCTCAGTTGTGTAAGTACCTAGCTTAACAAGCATGCTAGAGCATTTATTACTGCTTCTTGATTGAGCATACGGGCTTGCACAAACTGTGGCCTTAACTTTGCCATCATTATTTATGTCACAAACTTTTTGCCACTGATCAGCGGAAAAATCACCTGTATCCATGTCACCATATATAACATCTGGTGATGGGCTACCTCCTGCTTTTTGTGCAGCTTCCATTTCAGCTGCATCGATAATTTGACATTTACCTTCTTTGCTAACGTAGCCTTTATATTGGCAACAACTTAAACGATTGGTAATATGGTTATGAATCACATCGTAATAACCAGATTTAATTGAGTCTGAGAGAATATCTTCAGCATCAGAAATTTTATCGTCTAAATCTTCGATTTCATTTTCTAGTTTGTCTCGTTCTTTTATGGCTTTTTTTAGATCTTTTTGCACTTTCTCTAAACGATCATAAGCTTCTTCACTTGCTGCAGGGTTTGCAGCATAATCATAACCACAGCCGCTGGCTCCACCAGCATAACCATTGCCATAAGCTCCGGCATATCCGCCGCCATAAGCTTGTTGAGCTAAGGTTTGCGTCGAAGTAAACAACATCCCTATCGTAACTAGCGCCAAAGTATATTTAGTCATATTCATACGACCAATCTCCTATCAGTCCTCTTTTCGACAGGTTATTTTAAAAACTTGACTCAAACTTATGCATCCTTGCCTTTGGTCTAGATGATGGGTGCTTATGGACAGCTTATTTACTTTAGTCATACACTAGAAACTACCCATGAAACATACCATTCTCTGTGTTGATGATGAAGTTGATAATGTCGAGGCTCTAGCTCGTTTGTTCCGGCGAAAGTACGAAGTTTTAAAGGCAACTTCAGCACCTGAAGCCTTAAAAGTGCTGGACCAACATCCAGAAGTTTCTTTAATCATTAGCGATCAGCGTATGCCTGATATGACAGGCGTTGAATTTTTAGCAGAGTCTTTAAAAACCCATCCTGAATCCACACGTATTTTGCTCACTGGTTATACAGATATAGATTCCGTTATCTCAGCTATTAACTCTGGCCAAATTTATCGCTATGTTACTAAGCCTTGGGATCCAAATGATCTTACCAATGCAGTAGACCGAGCCATTGAAAGATGGGAGCTTGGCCAAGAGCTTAAACAAAAGAATCAAGATCTTGAAAAAGCTTTAAGCGAACTACGCAGCCTAGATGAGGCTAAAAGTCACTTCATGATTTTAATCAATCATGAACTTAAAACTCCTCTGACCGCAATTTTGAGCTTTTTATCTTTATTTAAAGAGACCTCTCTTGATGAAGAACAAAAAAAATATCTTTTGCGTATTGAACAAAATAGCGATCGTTTATTGAGATTAATAGAAGACTCTTTACTTATTATGTCAGCACAGACAGGCCAGCTAAAATTGCAAAATAAAACTGTATCGACTGAAGATCTATTAACTCAACTGCAAAAAGAATTCTCAACATCTCTTGAAGCTAAAAAAATTGTAATAGATTTTACAGGCGAGCATATGCAAATTAAAACGGATCCTAAATATTTTTATGAAGCACTCAAAAGACTTATGGACAATGCCATTAAATTTTCAAACGAAAAAGGACTTATTGAGTTCTGCGTAGAGAAAAACGATAAAACAATTCATATTAAAAT
>CAYMKD010000024.1:9359-11863 GCA_964390435.1 uncultured Pseudobdellovibrionaceae bacterium
TAAAGGAGTACTGAGTAAAATCTTAAAACCCTTTAGTCTAAATGAGGATATTATGAAGCACAGTCAGGGCACTGGCCTTGGTCTCAATATCTGCCAAGCTTTATGTCAATCGCTTGGGGCCAAATTTGAAATTCAAAGTCAAAAAAACCAAGTAACTGCTCATATAATATTCGGATCTCGGACTTAAAAGTCTAAAAATCAATACAGCCACTCTGTCTACAAGTTGCATATAAAATATCTGTTTCTCTAACTTTTAAAAAGGATCGCTTATGTCTATTTTATTGCAACTCTTGTTTATGATATTTTTTGGCCCTTTAGCAAAAGCCGAAACAACAACAATAGTCATGGGTTTAGGACAAAATAAAGTTTTCTCAGCACCTGCTGGTCAACTTGTACAAATTCAAAATGGTAAAATTATTAAAGCATCAGACCAAGGCAAATCTATTTTAATTCAAGCTAAAAAAATTGGTCAAACCAGCCTTAGCATAGGCAAACAAGAATATTTAATTCGGGTTTTAAAACCCGAAGCTGAACGCAGCTTCAAAAAGCTTAAAAATATTATAAAAGATTTAAAAGGTCTCACTGTCGAAATAGAAAACGATCTGCCTACTCTTAAAGGACGACTTTTACGGTTTGATGACTGGCATTTAGTTGCTCATGAACTTGGCCAAGAAGCTATTTATCAATTTAATGCTGAGCTAACTGAAAATTTAAAATCAGTTGCAAAACAATATTTTCAAACCTTGCAAACAAAAGAAAAGCTTTCTCCTTTGTCATTAAGCTTAGTTCCTGCACAAATATTTTTACCAGACAATCAAAAACTCCTTATAGATCGCTATAAAAAAATATTTTCACCTTTTGGCTTTAAAATTGAAGTCGACAAAAGCCTCCTTGCTGCAGAGCCTTTAGTAAGAGTGCAAATAACTGTAGCCGAGGTAAGAAAAAAAAGTTTTAGTCGTCTCGGAATGAGTTGGCCAGGACAATATCAAGCACAGTTGATTCCGTCAGGTAAGCTTCTCGTAGATCCAAAGCAATTAAGTCTTGGTATTAACGCCTTAGAAGAAAGTGGCGACGGCAAGATCCTCGCCTCTCCAACCCTTTTATGTTTGAGCGGAAAGGAAGCTGAGTTTTTAGCTGGAGGCGAACTCCCCATTCGTATTAAGCAATTTAAGACTCAAGATATAATTTGGAAAAAATATGGTGTTCTATTAAGAATTAAGCCTTTGGCCGATCACACAGGAAAAATGAGTATTGCTTTAGAAACTGAAGTTTCAACTATCGATCTCTCGCAAAGCATTGATGGCATTCCGGCTTTACTTACAAATCGTATTCAGAGTCATTTTGATTTAAGTGGCTCTCGAACTATTGCTCTTTCAGGCCTTATTAAGAGCGAACAGGGACGACAGGTCAGTGGCTTACCAGGACTCTCCCAAATCCCAATATTAGGCAGACTTTTCTCTAGTGAAGATTACAGACAAGATAAAACCGAACTTGTTATGTTTGTTACTCCGGAAGTGGTTTCAGAGACCGAAGTAGCCCACCAAGGACTCAAAGAGGAGTTTTAATATGTGGCAACAAAGTGCTTTAAAAATTGAAGAGCAATTAAAAAAACAACCCATTTTAGAAATCGGCACAACTTATAGCTATGAATCTGAAGCCAAAACACTTGAAACTAAAATCACGCAACTGATTGAAGCACAATCCGAGGTCTCCGTAGAAATCAAAAGACGCCTACGCGGTGAATTCTTAAATTTTGGCCCCCTAGAACCTCTTTTAGAACAAACTGAAATCACTGAAATTATGATTAATAGCCCTCAGCAAATTTGGTACGAAAAGCACGGGCAACTTTATCAACATGATGATCATTTTTTTTCTGATCTTAGTTTTAATCAAATTATGGAGAGAATAGGACGCGAAGCTGGACTTCACGTCACAACCGAAAATCCTATTGCCGACGGCCCTTGGCGTGATTTTAGAATGAACTTAGTGGGCACGACACTAACTAAATCTTATCCCGCACTCTGTTTAAGACGGCATCCCAAAAATCCTTGGACACTGGACCGCTTAACTCAACATGGATGGTGCTCACAACAAAACCTCAACTTGATTCGCGAACTAGTTAATAAAAAATCTAATTTTTTAGTTATTGGTAGCACTGGCAGTGGTAAAACTTCGGTTCTGAATGCTTGTTTGCAAGAGCTGGCACCAAACACTCGAGTTGTAAGTATTGAAGATAGCTCTGAGCTTCGCTTGCCTAATACCGCAGGAACAAAACTATTAACTCGTGAAGATCCAAACCAGGTGCTACGCCCTATTGATCAAAGTCAGCTAGTCAAACAAGCTCTTAGAATGCGCCCAGATCGACTAGTTATGGGAGAGATTCGCGGTCATGAGGCCAAAGACTTTCTCATGGCCATTTCAACAGGTCATGAAGGGAGCTGGGGAACTTTGCATGCCTCTCATCCTCATCAGGCTTTAATACGCCTTGAGATGCTTATCCAATT
>CAYMKD010000024.1:11873-14229 GCA_964390435.1 uncultured Pseudobdellovibrionaceae bacterium
ATTCGACAGTTGATTCATTTAAGTTTAAGTCATTTGATTATCTGTGGCCGCAAAGAAGATGGCCACAGAGTTTTAAAAGGAATTTATAAACTCACATCTCTTGAAGAGAATGGTTTTTTAACTGAGAGAATCGACATCTGAATCGGCACCAGCCATTTCAGATGGTTGAAACTCAGGACTCGCTTCGCTACTCACTTCATTATCAATTTCTAAACGAGACTCAGACGGTTCAAAGCTTGGTTTTAACTCAATAGCGGGAGCTGAAACTTGAATTTCTTCTCGCTCTGGAGCATAGCCTTCAAAGTCAGCGTCTACTTCTGGCTCTGGAACTGAAAGAGCTTTTGTTTGATCCACACCAGGAATTGCTGAGCGCGCGTTTTCAATGAAAAAGCGTTTAGCAATATCGTCGGCTATTTTCACTCGAGCAGCTTCTTTTTGATTCTTTTGATATGTTTTTTGAAGCTCTAGATCTTTAACTCGATCTATAGCACTTCTTGTAACACGATCTCTGACTCTTTCACCCATTGGTTGCCCCGCAAGTCCGACTGCTCCTGGCCTTAAGGCCTGGGCATCTTTTAAGTCTGCAGAAGCTATGCGTGCATTTTTAGGTAAAATGTTGCTGATTTTTTCCATGCCACACCTCCATGTGTAGGCAAATTGTCATCGAGAATCTTCCTGACTCTCTCTAACTAATAAATCGGTGCTCAACTGACAAAGCTTGATGATTTATGTCTCAAATTGCGAAGATCTGGATCTTAGTCCTTCTCAGCTAAATGCTTTTCAGCCGCTGGACTCAACTTAATACCAAGCTCTGCAAGCTGATCTCTGTGAACTTCACTGGGAGCTTCAGACATTAAACAAGAAGCCTTAGCTGTTTTAGGAAAGGCAATAACTTCGCGAATGGCATCAGTACCACATAAAATCATAATTAAACGATCCATTCCCCAGGCAATACCCCCATGTGGAGGCGTTCCATATTTAAGAGCATCGATGAAAAATCCAAATTGCTTAGTTGTTTCTTCCTCACTCATGCCAAGCACTTTAAACATGGCCTGCTGAACTTCGTTATTATAAATACGAATGCTGCCCCCGCCAATCTCATGACCGTTGCAAACTAAGTCATAAGCTTTTGCGAGCATTTGACCATACTTGGCTTCATTGCCATTTAATAAGTCGGGAACATGCTCATCAACAGGTGCTGTGAATGGATGATGTCTTGCCACCCAACGTTTATTATCTGGCGAATACTCAAGAAGTGGGAAATCAACAACCCATAAAAAATAATCTTTACTGGTATCAATAAGTTTTAACTCATGTCCAAAATGCAAGCGCAAAGCAGACAAAGCACTGCACGCATTATCAAAATCATCAGCTACAATTAAAGTTGCGTCTCCAACATTGGCACCAGTTGCAGAGAGGATTTCTTTTAATTTCTCGGCAGAAAAGAATTTACTTACTGAAGAAGTTACCTCTCCACTTGCATCATGCTTAATCCAAACTAAGCCTTTAGCCCCTGATTTCTTTGCAAGATCCGTCAGCTTATCAAGTTGTCCACGACCTAAGCTAGCAGCACCAGGCACTGCTAAACCGCGCACCACTCCGCCACGAGCCAATACATCATCAAATACTTTAAAGCCTGAACCTTGAACTTGATTTTTTAAATCTTTTATCTCCATAGCAAAACGAGTATCAGGTTTATCAGAACCGTATCGATCCATCGCCTCTTGATAACTCATTCGGGGAATGTCCCCCACATCCACTGCTTTGACTTCTTTCCAAATTAGTCGCAGTAGTTTTTCATTCACAGCGATAATGTCTTCACTATCTATAAAAGACATCTCAATATCAATTTGACTAAACTCTGGTTGCCGATCAGCGCGCAAGTCTTCATCTCTAAAGCAACGAGCAATTTGAAAGTAACGGTCATAACCAGCAATCATTAATAGTTGTTTAAGAGTTTGTGGACTTTGTGGAAGAGCATAGAAGCTGCCAAGATTCACGCGCGAAGGGACAAGATAATCTCTCGCTCCTTCTGGAGTGCTTTTATACAAAATGGGAGTTTCAACTTCTACAAAGTCATTTGCAGATAAAAACTGTCTTACTAATTGAGCCACTTTATGACGAGTCATAAGATGATGTTGAAGCCTTGGACTACGTAAATCTAAATAACGATATTTAAGACGTGTGAGCTCACTGACATTTTTATCACTGACTTGAAAAGGAGGTGTGAGTGCTTGGTTTAAAATTTCACAACGAGTGGCCTCAACCTCAATCTCACCAGTTTTAATTTTTTTATTGATCATGCCCTCAGGACGCGCACGCACAAGTCCTTCAATGGCTACGACGTATTCACCAC
>CAYMKD010000025.1:0-14177 GCA_964390435.1 uncultured Pseudobdellovibrionaceae bacterium
AACTCATGCTAATGGCTCTGAGGCAAAGCTTTGGCAAACCCAAATGCTCCCTAAAAAAACGATTGTGATGAGAGTCGCCATGTTCTCGATCTCCGATAATAGGGTGAGAAATTCGATTCATATGGCGCCTGATTTGATGATATCGACCTGTCAGAGGGCTAGCTTCAATCCAAGAGTACCGAGCAGTACTATGCCTTTTCCCGACGGCATAGGGGAGCTGGGTTTGTGCCAGTTTGTGATAAAGTGTAGTGGCCTCAACAAGAGAGCCAGTGGAGTCGAGCTCAAGGGGTAGTTTAATTTCATCACTTTCTGGAGTCCAGCCCCTTACCAGAGCCCAATATTTTTTTTGAATTTGTTGATTATAAAAAAATGTACATAATTTGCTAGCAGCTTCTGAAGATAAAGCAAATAGAAGTACTCCAGAGGTGGCAGCATCTAACCTATGAACCGGGAAAATTTTTTTGCTAATCTGATCGCGTAAGATATAAAGACAGACTTTGTTTTTAGAAACTCGGTGACGTGAATCCTCATGAGGGTGCACGTGAAAGCCAGAGGGCTTATCAATCGCAATAAAATCATCTGTTTGTAAAAGGATTTTAAACATGGCTCTAAAAAGCATTAAGCCCTGCCAAATGGCAAGGCTTAATGCTTGGATGTATATAAATAAGTGTTTATTTAATATTATATAAATGAATTTTTGTATACGTATCTACACTGTTGTCGCTAGATTTATAGTGATAAATACTTGTGAATGTTGCCGTCTGATTATCTTGATTAATCGTAAGCTCACCGTCAAGAATAGATCTAAAAGCAGTTTCATCGTATTTTTGGAATAGTCGAACCTCTGGTTTTTGCTCATTATTTAACATGTAAGAAAATGAAGTCTCTTGTACATCATTTACGATTGCAGATGAATCGCTTAATATTTTTATTTTTTTAGGATTTTGAATTTCTACAGCTTTGTCTGCATATTCCTCCATATGCGAGTTCTCGATTTTATCGACAGTTTCTAAGTTGTTGTAAGGCTCTTTTCCCTCAGTCTCGAAGCTTGTCGAAATAGAAACAAGCTCTAGAGTTTTCCCTACTAGACTGCTAACCAGAGCAACTTGTGATGACAATAATTCAATATCTGAGCTCCATTTTGTTCTTACTTGATTGGCTTCATCTACAGTAACTTTTGCAAACTTCATCTCAGTGCTGTTGCCAATTGCTAAAAACCCAGCTTCATCTATAGCAAGTTGAATGGGTTTGCTAAGTTGTTCTTGGATTTCCTCCTCTCTGTAGCCATCAGCTCTAGCTTGATCAATCAAAGATTGTGCTAGAACTAAATTAGCAGAGTTTTCACTTGTAAGCCTTAAGTTGCCATAAACAATTGTAGAGACTTCGTTTTTTTGACTATCAAAGTACTCTTGTTTTATTTCTAAACTTTCATTTATGGTTATAAGCTCGTTGCCGTTAACGGGTGTGCCTTCAGAGTTATTAAATGTGGATCGCCACACACCAACAAATTTCTCTGAGCTTATTGGTGTCTTATTTTCACTCTCTTCATTGCAGGCAGTGAAGCCAATTACAGAAGAAATTAATAATAAACTAAGAGTCATCTGCTTTAGCATAAAAGCTCCTTTTTAAATTAAATAGTCGGGTCGTAGAGTAATGTAAAAGTCTGAAAAAATCTCCTGTAATGATTTAGTCAGCGAGACACGTTTTGCTGTCAAAGTTATTTACGCTCTAGAGCGGTTAATGATGAATAGGGATTAATTTTTTGATTAAGTGCCAAAAGTGGGCCATAAGCATGTAATTTTCTAGCAAAAACTTATTTAATATTTAACACTATTTTTAACTATATTATATTTATAAGGACGAAGAATGAGTGCAACTTTTCGATTTTTAATAAGTCTATTTTTAATCATAATAACGAGTGCCGGCTTTGCTGTAGATTCAGATGAAAAAGAGCAAAGTGAAGAGGTAATTGAGTCTTCGGTACCTAAAAACAAATCCCTTATAGAAAAACTTGCAGATTCCGCCGAAGAAGAGGCCCCTGAAACGAGCGAAAAAATAGAGAAATCGGCCGAAAAAGTAACAGAAAAGGTTAATGAAGTTTTAGATAAAACCAAAAGTCGAAGATCGGTAGTTAATTACTCAGTACTTGGAAATTATTCGTATTTAGACCTTTTAATTCCAGGAAAGTATGGTGTGAGTCTATCCTATATACCAAGTGAAAAAACCACTTGGGAGCTTGAGTATTTAAAGGGTTCTATAAGTGTGCCTTTTGTTGTCAATGATCTTGGCGGGATGACAGATACAAGAATTTCTTTGATCAAAAGATCCTACTCTAGTTCGAATAGTTTTAATTTTAGTTATGGTTTAAGCTATTTTTCTTTTAATGTTCATTTAGGAAATGATTTATTAGATAGTCTTAGTGCTGGGGTTATTAGATCCTCTTACGATATTTTAGAAGTCAGTGCTCTTGGTTTTAACCTTGCACTTGGGAATCGTTGGATAATTGAAAAAAATATTACTATCGGAGTTGACTGGCTGAGTTGGGCTCAGCCAGTTTTTGTTACAAGCAAAAAGCAGGATTATATTGATCATACAACAGACTCAAATGATAAAGACAGAGCTGAAGATGCAATGAAAATAATTACTTATTTTCCACGCTTAACGCTTTTAAAGCTTCAACTAGGTATTAGTTTTTAAGAGAACCTTTAGTCAAAAGTGACAAAAAAGTTAAGCCCAACGGTTTTAGCATCTTTTAAGCCGTTGGCGAGATCGCCAGAGATCATTTCATAATAAAACTCACCACCCATTTGTGGGGCAAATTTAAAACTAGCTCCTAAAGTGAACGGAATAAGCATAGACTTAACATCAGTAAATGAGCATGAAGAGCCTGTTGAGTAACTGCACTCACTGCCAAGATTTAAAGAAAGAATAGGGCCAATAAAAACCCCACCGTAGTCACTAAATTTATACATAAAGGTAGCAGGAATATCAAAATAGGTGAGTTTTCCTTCCCATGTAATGGAAGGATGTTCACCTTTAAACTTCTTTTCAGCATAAATTAAACCTGAGCGGATATGCATTTTATCAGCCATTTGAAAAAAGCCAAGTCCGCCAAATTGAAAACTATTTTCTGCTTTTTCAGAATATAAAGAATTGGCGACATCGCCATTATTATTTCTAAGTCCAAGCAGGATTGCCATATCTTGAGCTTGGGCAAATGCTGTTGTTAAAAAGAATATTAAAAATAAAATCGATTTCATAAACACCTCTTTTGTTATGTCTTGCATAAGATCATCTAAACTAATGAAAGATTTTGTCAATGAATTAAACAGGTCTTCAGGCCGAGGGATAAAAGTCGAAATCTACTTTAGTCGTGTAAAGAAGTTCGTCAAAAGACCCAAGACCTTATTCTATAATTAGTCTAAAGAGCTAGGAAATCCTCACTGGTAAAGGCTTTCCTGCCGATAATATAAAGATGATGAATAGGATTTTTATCGTATCTTTGACAAGTGTGGCATTATTAGGCTGCGGTTCGCAGTTTCAACCAGAGACCCCCATCGTCGCTCAAAGCATCGCTGATAATGTTGGCTGTAAGAGCTTTACAGACAAGGTGTGGACTCAATTTTACAAATCAGCAGTGGAGCAAAGTAGTTTGCCTGATGCTGAATCTGTTTCAGAATTGGTAACAAAAAAACTACAAGATCGTAACTTGACTGCGGCGCAAAAAGAAAAACTAGAGTCTTTATCTAAAGCACTTTATGATTTTTACTATCTTGTTGCTGAAGAGGCCAAAAATGTTTACGGCGTTTATGACAATGCAACTCTTTTAAAATCAATTGCTGCTATTGAGTTAGATGATAATTCAACAGTTGAATCTACAAATTTAAATAGACTCGTAAGAAGTAAGTTGTCAGAAATTCAAACTCTTTCATCTGAGCTCTCTATAAATTGCGCTACTGGTGAGGGTGACAATGATAATAATAAAAATGAAAATGAAAATCCTGAAGCTCCACCATTAACAGAAAGCCCTGTGGAGTTGCCACCGCCAACTGAGCAAAACCCAGATCATCCCGTACAAACAAAACCTACAAGACTTATTGATGAAATGAGAGCGAGACTAAATGCACCGGTCTTTGGCGCTATGAAAGTGGTGGGAGTCTTATACCAAAGCTGTGAGGCGGTGCAGTTAGATGCAATGAATGCAGATACTGAATCGGCTCAAGGAATAACCAGAACAGGCACTCATCCTGACGGAATAGGTGGGCGTCGTTACGTTACAGATTTACAAGCTTTGCTAAAAACACATCATTATTTAAAAAATCATCGTCAGCCATCTAGTGTAAGTTGTTTTGATGTAACTCAAAATCCACCGATATATGATTATGGCGGAAAACCAAATACAGATGCAGATAGACTTAATTTTTTCAAAAACGCTGGTTCAGGTACAACTGTATTAGGCACAGATTGCTCTGGCTTTGTGTTTTCATCTTTAGCCGCTGCTGGTCTTAAAATTAAATCTGGAGTGCCACTCAGACCACAACACGTACATAATATTGGTTCTCGACAGTTTAGAGATCCGATCGGAAGTAAAATGGACTGCATTGCTCCCATTACGGTGACCGCAAGTGAGGCCTTACGTCCTGGTGATATTGTGGCAATAAATGGCCATGTTTTGATGGTTGATGACTTAGGAAGTGACCCTTTTGGTTTAAAAAATATTACTGATGTTAAGCAGTGTAAAAGTTCAAATATCTCTTATAGAAACTTTACCTTTAATATACTTCAAAGCAGTCCAAGCAAGGGCGGGCATGGTGTTAACAGATATAAAGTAGCGGATTATCTCGCAGGTACAGGCACAATTAGAGACGGGCTTGAGGATTATGCTCTTGAAGCATGTTTTGCAAAATTTGGCGAGCCGCGTACTCCTAAGGTGAGCACACTCTCTATTGTTCGTCATACAGGAACTTCAGAGTGCATTGCGCCTGAGGTTGCCTTACAAAATCAAAGTTGCTTTGAATCCTGCACTTTAGAATAGGTGCAGCGCGCGCTTGGCATCACAGAGACATTATTAATTACACACCCTCAGCTCAATGTGTATCATGTAGCAATGATTGCTCTTCTTAAGTTTACTCACTTATTTATAGTTTTATTTTTAGTTTTCGCCTGGCTTGTGCCCTTTCCTATATTTTGGATAGCACAGCCTATTCTTATGCTCCTCGTTTTTTGGCATTGGCAACAGAATCAAGGAGAGTGTGTACTCACCAAGTGGGAAAGACGATTGAGCTCAAATCCTCTATTAAACCCTTTTAACGAACAAGCCGCAATTGTGGATCAAGGTGAGTTTAGTCGTAGACTTTTAAAAAAAATAGGACTTAACTTTAGCAATCAAAGTTTAAAAAAAATCGTCTATGGACTTCCGCTGACTTCAGCAGCTTTGTGTGTGATTCGCCTGGTCTTTCTATAATTTTTATTGCTACACAGGGTGACGGCATAAAGATCGATGAAAAGATATCATCTAATGGAAAATAGGCGAAGACCTACGATTTTCCCAGCTAAATCAGTGCGAAATAACAGGGATAGGATGGGTAGTACAATTACACCTGTTGCAACAATCAGAATGCTTCGCAAAAAGACTCTGAAAAGATAGCTCCTTTTTTGGTACTCATAGGGACGACCCAATCGAAAATCACAAGCCCATTCACCTAGAGTTCGAGCAAAAAACCATCTTGTGCTGAGTAAATAAGTTTGTATAACAAGTAAATATGTTAGAGCAAAAGCTAAACCTAAATCTTGTACGCGCCAAAGTGACCCTATATTTAAAGTGAGTGTTAGTTGCATAAACTTTTTAGCACTTAAAATAAAAAGACAACTAAGAGCAAAAATAATAAGTCCATCAATAAGTGCGGCAAGTGAGGATAGGACGGCTAGCTTCCATGGTGCACGTCGAGTTGGGCCACCTTGAAAGGCCGTAGCGTTTTCCCAGTCTAAATTAAGTTTAAAAGGCGCTTTTATTTTTGATAGAGGATTAGGTCTTCTGGTTTTTTCTGGCGTTTGAATTTCGGTAGTTGGCTCATATTGCATAGTCGTTGTCTTTCATGACCTCTTCTAATTTATGAAGTTCTTTCTGTGTGCCCCACAGCTTGCCTACAAAGTGTGGTGCATGCGAGGCAACCCAAGAGTACACAATATATTTTAGCAAACGACCGCTTAAAATCGCAGTAAATATGTATAAAACTTTAATATCAGTCAGCGCAACTAGAGCAAGGGCCGGGTGTTGAAGCAGTGGGCTTGCTGCCACTGCAAAAACAACCCATAAACCATAATCTAACATAAAACTTTCAGTCCATATCCAGGTAGAGGAGCTTTCAAGGTCAGGTATAATATGCAGCACAAATGCCATGCCGTGTGTTCTTATTAAGAAAACAAGGATCCAAGCCCCAAGAGAAGATCCAAGGCTTACAAAGAGAGCTCGTCCAAACCAGCGTTTAGGAGCGAGCATAGATCCAGAAATTAACAGTCCATCAGTGGGAATCACGACAACAAAATTATCTATGAATGCTAAAAAACTGATTGCCGGATTGTACCACCAACTATTTGCATGGGTTTGTAGGTACTTAATCCAGTTATGAGCTTTTTGCTGCCAAGATTTCATTCGTTGAGTTTAATACTAACTGGGTACCGAAGTACTGTTATTTTTGCGTTTGTCTAGTTGCGCCTGAACCCAAGCATAAAGCATAGGAAGAATCGAAACAAAAATAACACCAAAAATCACAATATGAAAGTTGCGTTTGACGATGGGTAAATTACCAAAAAAGTAACCAGCTAAAACAAATATAAAAACCCACAAAATAGCTCCGGCGACATTATAAAATAGAAATCGTTTGTAGTCCATTTTGCCTATGCCCGCAACAAAGGGAGCAAAGGTGCGCACAATAGGGGCAAACCTTGCGATTACAATGGTAATTGCTCCATACTTCTCATAAAAAGCTTGAGTTTTAAATAAGTATTCCTGGTTAAAGACTCTCGATTTTCGACTGGCAAAAACTTTTGGTCCCAAATAATTTCCAATACTGTAGTTGGTACTGTCTCCAAGTATTCCGGCTATGACAAGCAGAGCTAAAATAAGTGGCAAACTTAAGCCGCTACTCTCAATGGCAGTAATGGCGCCTACCGCAAAGAGTAAGGAGTCTCCTGGCAAAAAGGGAGTTATAACTAAGCCGGTTTCACAAAAAATAATTAAAAATAATAAAACATACATCCACGGACCAAGCATTTGGGTCCATGCAGCTAAGTGAAGGTCAAGGTTTAGAATAATATCGATAAATTGAGCCACAAATTCTCCTCGGGGTTAAATTTTAGTCTTGTCTTGCAAAAGCAAGTTTTTGCTTTGCTTGATAAAAAATGCCGATCACTTTTTGGTTATGTAAAGCAAAGGTTGTACTGACTTTATTAAAAAATAAGTAATTATCTTCATTTTTTAAATAGTCATGAAAAAGTTCGGGAACAGAAATTTGCCCTTTAATGCCATCAGGCTTTTGCAAAAGGCTATACATATAGGTGTTATTAGCATCTATTTTTTTTACAGTTACAATACTGACGCCATTTATAAACTGACCTTCTCTTAATGTTGGAAGAGCTTCGCCTTTAACAAAAAACTGAAGGGGTATTTCTCCAACACGAAAAGCAAGCAACTCGACGGGTCTATCACCGTTTGTGCTGACATAAGCCTCAAGGGGCTCTTTTGAGAAAAAAGCGTTTTGTTTTTCAAGCATGAGGGCAAGGCCAAGGCGAGCATTAACAGATACATTGTTGTTGCCATTATCATCAGACCACTGAAGATTTATTGTACAGTTAAGATTACCGCAACCATCATTAGTAAAACGCACATCTTGAATTCGAGTGAGCCCTGAAAAATTCTGATTAAATTTTTCGTTGAGTACTAAACTGGCTGGCAAAGGTTTTTGGGCTGGACCATCTGGATTGGCTTTACCACCAGGAGGAAGAATTTCGGTCTCAGGACCGCCGGCACATGCAAACAAAGTGAAAGAAAAAATTAAAATACAAAAGCGTAACAAAATAATGATCTCCATATTTTAATAATAAATTTGGTTATTGCTTGCAAATATCCTAGCGAAACTTTTCTCTTTTCTCAAAGAGATAAAAAATAATTGGTTACGAATTCTTTTTTTTCTGCCTCAGCTCTTTAAAAAACGATTTTAATTGCTCTGAGCATTGCGTAGCCATCAGGCCCGTGCTTACTTTAATTAGATGATTGAGCCTTGCGTCTTCAGGAATTTGATATAGTGAGTGAACAGCGCCTGATTTTGGATCAGGTGTTGCGTAGACCAAACGCTCAATTCGAGCTTGAACAAGGGCGCCAGCGCACATTGGACAGGGCTCAAGAGTAACAAAGAGGCTGCAGTCGCTGAGCCTCCAGCGACCTAAATGTTTGGCAGCCTTCGAAAGGGCAATAAGCTCTGCGTGACCAAGGGGGCTTTGCAGTTCTTCTTTGCGGTTAAAACCTGTAGCAACAAGCTTGCCATTAGCAACAACGACTGCGCCAACAGGGATTTCCCCTCTTTGGGCTGCTTTTTCGGCCAATTTATAGGCCAAAAACATCCAATCTTGGTCTGTTTTGGCGACTTCCTGCATAAATAAGACTCTCCTTAACGCAAAGGCAAAAAAACTTTGTAGGATCGACCGAGCTTTGCTATAGCCTAGTCAGGCTGTCAATGACAGTACTTTATAATTGGAAGGATGGTGAGTTTTAATGGCACTTGTCAAAATAAGAGAAGGCGAAAGTTTTGAATCAGCTTTACGTCGATTTAAAAAATCTTGTGAAAAGGCCAGCATTCTTTCTGAAGTAAAAAAACGCGAACATTTCGAAAAACCGAGCGTTCGTTTAAAGAAAAAATCAATGGCGGCGCGTAAGCGTTTAATAAAAAAACAAAAAAAATCAGTCACTGAGTAATTATTAAACATTGTATATTTATCATGAGAGGTTTGCTGTAATAAGCAAACCTCTTATTTTTAAAGGGGCTTATCATGGAACTACGTGAGAAAATCCTTGCAGACATCAAAACGGCAATGAAAGAAAAAAACCAAGTTAAAGTGGATACGCTTCGCTTTTTAAACTCGGCAATTAAAAATCGCGAAATTGAAATGCGACCCAATCCAATAACAGCCGAAGAGGTGCTAGGAGTTGTAAAAAAACTTTCTAAGCAGAGAAAAGAATCTATTGAGCAGTACCAAGCAGGTGGGCGAGAAGATTTAGTTGCTAGCGAAACCGCTGAGCTGAAGATTTTAGAAGCCTATTTACCGCAACAAATGAGTCGTGAGCAATTAGAAGGTGTTGTTGCAAGTGTTATTGCAGACCTTAAGGCTTCATCTCCGAAAGATATGGGTGGCGTGATTAAAGAAGTGATCGCTCGTACTAAGGGGGCCGCCGACAACAAAATGGTCAGTGAGCTTGCAAAGGCAAAACTACAAGTTTAAGGAAACATGAAATTTAGTCCTGACTTCATAGAAAAAGTCCAACAAGCTAATAACTTGGTGGACATCATTTCTCAGTACTCGGACTTGCGTTCTAGTGGACGCAATCTCATGGGGCGTTGCCCATTTCCTGATCATCAAGAAAAAACGCCTAGTTTTTCAGTGTCTGAGGACAAGCAGGTTTATCATTGTTTTGGCTGTAAAAAGTCTGGAAACATCTATACTTTTTTGCAAACTTATCACGGCTTTTCCTTTCCCGAGTCTGTGGAGTATCTAGCTAATCGAGCTGGTATTGAGTTGCCGCAAAATCCAGATTTTAATCCACAGGAGCATGATCGAGAAAAAGCAAAAAGACGGGCACTTGTGGAGTGCAATCGTACGGCACTTAACTTTTTTCAAGAAAAATTGCGTGAGCTTCCAGCTGGGCATAGTGTTCGTGAATATATAAAAAAACGCGGTTTAACTGCGGAGACTCTAGAGCTTTTTAAAATTGGCTATGCTCCTGCTGACTGGGAGTCTCTAGTTCATAATTTGCGAAAACATAAAGTTCCCTTAAGCTTTGCAAGTGAAGTGGGGCTAGTAAAGTCTCGTCCACAAGATGCTCAAGGGTTTTATGATATTTTTAGAGATCGATTGATGTTTCCGATTATTTCTTCTTTAGGGGAAGTTTTGGGTTTTGGTGGACGAGTGCTCCAGCCGGAACAGCAACCCAAATATTTAAATAGTCCTGAAAGTATGGTTTTTAGCAAAGGGCGAACACTTTATGGTTTAGAACAAACGGCAAGATATCTGCGTTCGGAGGATTGCGCTGTGGTTGTTGAAGGTTATATGGATTTACTCGGCTTGTATCAAGCGGGTTTAAAATCTGTGGTTGCCACTTTAGGAACAGCCTTAACGCTTGATCATGGCCGTATATTGAAGCGTCTTACTAAAAACGTGATTGTGCTTTTTGATGGTGATCAAGCAGGACAACACGCAGCAGAGAGAAGTTTGCCAATTTTACTTGAAGCGGGGTTAATTCCTCGAGGTCTGACTCTTCCAGATGGTTTAGATCCAGATGAGTTTGTACAAACAAAGGGAGTTGCGGCTCTGCAAGAAGCGCTTACACAAGCACCAGACTTAATGTTTTTAGTATTAGATAGGTACTTGCAAGGCTATCAAGGAACTGTGCAAGAGAAGATGAAACTTCTTGAAAAGTTAAATCCTATTTTTGCTAAAATTGCAGACCCCTCATTGAGACAGCTTTATATAATTGAAACATCAAAAAAATTACGTGTTGATAAATCTTGGCTAGAGCAAGCATTGGGGGCTCAAAAAACTGAAAAGCGCGCCGCGGCAGAGCCTCTTAAGAGTGAAACAAGTACAGAAGTGTCAAAAGCCCAGACACAGAACATAAACACGATTAACCTAAAGGGATGCCCGCCAGCTGAGCTCTATTTGCTCGCCATGTGTTTACACAAAGAGACTTACCTAAAAGAGTTCTTGGCCGCAAATTTGCTAGAGCATATATATCATCACGGGGTTCGCTTGGCATTTGAAAAGATCATTGAGAGCTATAGACAAACCCCTGAAAAGTTTGATAAATTGGTCGGTCAGCTGATTTCATACATCGCCCAGCCAGAGCTGCTTACAACTCCATTGCAGTTAGCTGAGTCATTGGCTCCAGATGAAGAGAAAAAGCTGTACGCTGATGGGGTGAAAAAGGTCAAAGAACAGGCCTTGCGTGGCAGAGCCAAAGCCCTCGCACAGGAATTGCGAGAGAAGCCTTTGCAAGATGAGCAAAGCACTAAGTTAAGTGAGTTAGTTAAGATACAAAAAGAGCGCTTATTTTTAAGAAAAAATAAGCCGTCGAATTAAACGGGGTACGAATGAACGCTTCGCCTTCAAATACGAATAACGCAAAAGAAGTTAAAGAACTCAGTGTTGCAGAACAAGAAGTTCTCATCAAAGAAGAGATTCAGCGCTTTATAAAGTTAGCTAAAGAAAAGCAAGATCTTACAATTGAGGAAATTAACGAACTTTTGCCACCAGAAATTATTGCAGCAAGTGTGCTTGATGCTTTTATGCATTCACTTGAAGCTAATGGCGTTGTTCTTAAAGAGGTTGAAGAAGCTGAAAAATCTTCTGACGAAGAGGCGACGTCTTTTCTAGCTGATCCAGATAAAGAAGATGAAGAAGCCGACGAAGATGAAGTTAAAGATGAAGCTGACGTTAAGGGCAATGATCCTGTTCGTCTTTATTTAAGAAAAATGGGTAGTGTTTCTCTTCTCACTCGTGAGGGAGAGGTTGAGATTGCTCGTCGTATTGAAAAAGGGGAACGTGAAATTGTTCGCGCGATTCTTTTATCTCCTGTGGGAACTCAAGAAATTATTAATTTAGGTCGTCGTCTTGATGAGGGACGTATTAAAGTAAAAGCTATTTTTCGTGGTCTTGAGGACGAAGAAACTCAATATGACGAAAAAGAGTATATCGATAAAATTCATGAGCTCATTGGTACAGTAACTATTTATCAAAAAGCTTCGCAAAAATATTTTGATATTTTAAGAGACATCAATTCAGCAGCAGCTCAACGTCAAAATGCTCAAAAAGAACTTGAAGCTTTAAATCATGAACTTATGGCTAACTTTGAGTCTGTGAACTTTAATCGTAAAACCATTAATCGCATTGTGATTAAATTTAAAAACATGGTTGGACGAATGACCACATTACGCCGTCGCATTAAAGAGGGTACAGAGAAGACTTTCTCAAAAGATGTTACAGCGGTGGTTGAGCGTCTTAAGCTTGTAGAGGCGAACGATAAAGAATTAACTAAAATGACTAAAGACACAGGTCTTAATTTTAATAGATTTAGATCTTATGCACTTCTTGCTCAAGGAGCCGAGAAGCGTTTAAATCGCTTAAACCAAGATACAGAAATGAACTTTGAATGGATTCGTGACACGTACACAGCAATCTGGCGTGGTGAGCGTGAAGCGGATGCTGCAAAAGCTGAATTGGTTGAGGCAAATCTTCGCCTTGTGGTTTCAATTGCTAAAAAATACACAAATCGTGGTTTGCAGTTCTTGGATCTTATTCAAGAGGGCAATATTGGTTTGATGAAGGCTGTTGATAAATTTGAGTATCGTCGTGGATATAAGTTTTCAACTTATGCAACATGGTGGATTCGTCAGGCTATTACCAGAGCGATTGCCGATCAAGCGCGTACGATTCGTATTCCAGTTCATATGATCGAAACAATTAACAAACTTGTGCGTACTTCACGTTACCTAGTTCAAGAACTGGGTCGCGAGCCTATTCCAGAAGAAATTGCTGTGAAGATGGACATGCCTGTTGATAAAGTTCGCAAAGTTTTAAAAATAGCTAAAGAGCCTATCAGTCTTGAAACTCCAGTAGGTGAAGAGGAAGATTCGCATCTTGGAGATTTTATTGAAGACAAAAAGGTGATTAATCCATCAGAAGCGATTGTGAACTTAAATCTAGCTGAGCAGACACGCCGTGTGCTTTCAACTCTCACTCCACGTGAAGAGAAGGTGCTTAGAATGCGCTTTGGTATCGGTGAAGAAAGCGATCACACGCTTGAAGAGGTTGGACAAGATTTCAACGTGACTCGTGAGAGAATACGTCAGATCGAAGCCAAAGCTCTTCGCAAGCTTCGTCATCCAAGCAGATCTAATAAGCTTAAAACTTTTATCGAGTAGATTGGTATGCAGGGTTTTGCTGACGAAACAGTCGGAAGTCACTTTAAGCTAGATGAGCTTCAAGAGGCGAGGAACAAAACCCTTCAAGTTATTTTAGAAGCTTCCAAAGCTATTAAAGAAGGCCACACAGAGGCCGATGCTAAAAAAATTATCTCTGATATTCAAACTCAAATGGGTGCGCTCAAGTCTTGGCATCCACCACAAATTAGGTTTGGTAAAAATACACTTTTACCTTTTGGAGTTTTAGGTGATGAGTCTGTCGTGCTTCAACCTAATGACATTTTCTTTTTTGATATTGGTCCTATTTTTAATGGTCATGAGGGTGATGTGGGCAGGGCCTTTGTTATTGGATCTGATCCAGAAATGAAAAAATGTTGTCAGGACGTCGAAGCCATTTGGTTTGAAGTGAGAGACCGTTGGTTTGAGCAAAAATGCACAGGCAAAGAGTTGTACGAGTTTGCTCAAAATGCAGCCGTGAAAAAAGGTTGGGAGCTTTCTTTAAAGAAAGCCAATGGACATCGGATCTCTGACTTTCCTCATGCAGCTAAACAAAGAGGCTCGATCGAGGGCTTTGACCAACATCCTCAGGCCAATCGTTGGATTTTAGAAATCCAAATTAAACATCCGACAAGATCTTTTGGCGCTTTCTATGAAGATTTACTGAATTAGTTAGATCTCGTTTATAACAACCTTGGTTCGATCATTAAGGATTTAATGTGTCAGAACCAAGATTGCTTTTGGAAGAAGCTAGTTTTTATCTGGTGCAACGTTGAGGTGTTGAAGAGTTCGCTCTACAACTTCGCGAAAAACTGGGGCTGCATGCTCACTTCCGTGCGGCCGACGATCCTTAGAGTTAGTCGGATCTATGATACCAACATAAATTGCAAGACGGGGGTTGTTCATAGGTGCAAACCCAGCAAAACTAGCAATAGCTCGTTCGCCACCAAGGGAGCTATGTTCAGGTGCGCCAGGAGTATAGGCAGTTGC